>CAMIWY010000192.1 GCA_946402595.1 uncultured Clostridia bacterium | reverse complement strand
GCGAGTGCCGCAGCATCAAGATAGCTGTCCATTTCGCAGACTATCTTAGGCTCAGCCCCTATACCCCGGAACCATTTATAAATGGTATCGATCAGGGCTCTTCTGCTCGGAACGATAAGATTTTCCCCGACAAGGTCCTTGATCCTCACCTTCCTGCCGTTGTCTGCAGCGAGAGGGTGTTCCTTGCTCATGATGACGGTCATCTTCTCCTCGCCCACATGAAAGCTGTGCAGCAGGGAATTGTCACACGGCGATGTGATCACTGCCAGGCTCACTATGCCGCTTCTGAGTTTTTCCAGCAGGTCATCAGTGCTTCCGTCGAGGATCCTGAATCTCACGTTCGGATGCAGTTTCATGAATCCGGCGAACCACTCAGCCGCGATATCCGGGGCCATACCCTCGACCAGGCCGATAGCGATAGTCCCTCTCATGCCTTCGCCCATCGAAAGGATCTCAGCCTGCGTCCTGTCTGCAAGGCTCAGGATGTCCTTGGCCCTTCTGTACAGGAGCTGGCCTGATTCTGTCAGCTTGAGCCGTCTCTTGCCTCTTATGAAAAGTACCGTATCAAGCTCAGATTCAAGGTTTTTGATCTGGGCACTGAGCGGAGGCTGACTCATATGCAGCTTCTCCGCGGCTCTTGTTATATTCAGTTCCTCAGCTACAGTAACAAAGTACTGAAGAGTCCTGAGTTCCATAATGGCCCTCCGTTTCAGATCACTCCGGAGACACTATATCTCTACGATCCAGTCTCCCATCTCATCAGGAAGCTTTCCTATCTGCATTCCATAGAGATTGTCATAAAGCTTCTGGCTGACATCTCCGACGACCTCGTTGTTGATAGGATAATCCTTGTCCTTGTATACGAGAACTCCGATCGGCGAGATGACGCATGCTGTTCCTGTTGCCCATGCTTCTTCGAGTGTACCGTTCTCGGCTGCCTCGAATACTTCAGCGAGCTCGATGCGGCGCTCCTCCACCTCGTATCCCCACTTCCTCAGCAGCTTGATCACGCTGTCGCGGGTAACGCCCGGCAGGATGGATCCTGTCAGCTCAGGAGTTACGATCTTGCCGTTGATCTTGAAGAAAGCATTGGATGTTCCTACTTCTTCTACATATTTGTGCTCTTTGGAATCAAGCCACAGTACTTCCTCGCAGCCGTGATCATGCGCCTTGTAGGAAGCGATCATTCCGGATGCGTAGTTGCCTGCAGTCTTGGCAGCACCTGTGCCGCCTACTGCAGCGCGGATATAGTTCTCCTCGACGAGGATGCGGCTGCCGTGCAGCTTGCTCTCATTTCCCTCATAATATGCACCTACTGCGCACAGGATGATGATGAAGAGATACTTCTTGGCAGGAAGTACTGAGAAACTTACTTCAGGCGAAACGATGAACGGTCTTATGTACAGCGATGTTCCCGGATCAGTCGGAGTCCAGTCCTCATCGACCTTGACTATCGCTTTTACAGCAGCAAGGAAAAGCTCCTCATCCATCGGAGGGATACACATACGCTCATTAGTCCTGTTGAGGCGCTTTGCATTCATGTCCGGTCTGAACAGGTTGAGTGTTCCCTTAGGGTTGCGGTAAGCCTTGAGACCCTCAAACATCAGCTGGCCGTAATGAAGCGAGGTCGAACCCGGGTCGAGACTGATCGGTCCGTAAGGGACTATCCTTCCGTCATGCCATCCCTGGCCCTCATCATACTCCATGATGAACATGTGGTCCGTGAAATACTTGCCGAATCCGAGAGTCTTGCAGTCTGTCGGTTTTTCCTTAGGGGTTGTCGTTCTTGTTACCGGAAAATTATAATCCATCTCAATCCCTCCATCGTGTTATGTTCTGTTGATCATCCTGCTAATGAGGAATCTTTTCCCGCAATTATATAACAAAAGCGCCTGTATAATGAATACAGACGCCATATGTATATCTTATTAGTTACCATACTTTTTGCGTATGATAGCTGCCCGGAAGCTGAATAGCGTCGGTCCGTCATATCACAGATTGATTTCTGCGGACTCTTCCTCTACGCCTTCGATCAGCGGAGCGACCTTCGCAAGGAACTGCTCTACCTGCTGAGGACATCTTCCGATGTACAGTTCAGGTCTCAGGATGTCCCTGATCTCATCAGAGCTGAGCTGGAATGCCTCTTCTTTCATAAGTCTGTCCATCAGGTCGCATTCTTCGCCGTTCTTCATCTTAGCGGTCGCTTCCATCGAGCATCTGCGGATGACTTCATGGAGCTCCTGTCTGTCGCCGCCGCGCTTTACAGCTTCCATCAGAAGGTTCTCTGTAGCCATGAACGGCAGGAACTCGCGGAGAGTCTTCTCCACTATCTTCTCGTTTACGTGGATACCGTCAGTCACGTTCTGAGCCAGGCGGATGATAGCATCAGCACACAGGAATCCTTCAGGCATCGAGATACGTCTGTTGGCCGAGTCGTCCAGCGTCCTCTCCATCCACTGCACCGAAGCAGTCATAGGAGCGTTCGCAGCGTCTGCCATCAGATATCTTGCCAGCGAGCAGATCCTCTCGCATCTCATCGGGTTGCGCTTGTAAGCCATTGCTGACGAACCGATCTGGTTCTTTGCAAAAGGCTCCTCGACCTGTCTGTCGTGCTGCAGCAGTCGGATGTCGTTCGCCATACGGTAGCAGCTCTGTGCGACGGAGGACAGCGCATTCAGAATCCTGCTGTCGACCTTTCTCGGATAAGTCTGGCCGCATACGTCAAAGCACTCAGTAAATCCGAAGTCCGCCGCAATCCCGCGGTTCATCTCGTCGATCTTCGCCTCATCTCCCTCGAAGAGGTCCATGAAGCTCGCCTCTGTTCCCGTAGTGCCGCGGCATCCGAGGAACTTTATGTTCTCAAGGGCAAAATCTATTTCCCCTATATCCGATACGAAGTCCTGCATCCACAGTGTCGCCCTCTTTCCGATAGTCACCGGCTGTGCAGGCTGGTAGTGTGTGTATCCGAGTGCAGGCATCGCTTTGTACTCATCAGCGAATTTTGCGAGATTTGCGATGACCTTGAGAAGCTCCGCACGGATGTACTTGAGAGCATCCCTGTAGATGACGAGGTCTGCGTTGTCTGTGACATAGCAGCTTGTTGCTCCGAGATGGATGATTCCGGCAGCCGAAGGAGCGACTATGCCGTAAGCATATACGTGAGCCATTACATCATGGCGCACTTCCTTCTCTCTGAGTCTTACCACTTCATAATCTATATCCGTTATATGTGCCTCGAGTTCTGCTACCTGCTCCTCAGTGACAGGAAGGCCAAGCTTCATCTCCTGCTTTGCAAGAGAGACCCACAGACGTCTCCAGGTCTGGTATCTTGTATCCGATGAAAAGAGTCCGAGCATGTAGTCAGATGCGTATCTTGAGGACAGCGGGGATTCGTACTTATTTGTCATGTGTTTTCTCCTGATTATCGATATAACTAAGCTGCAGTGCAGCGGTCATGTGCTGTACTGCAGCCTGTGATGTTTCTTATCTTATAACTATGCTTTCTCTCTCAGCTCCTACGGAGATGTATGTTACCGGGCAGCCGGTGAATTTCTCGATCATTGTGATGTAGTTCTGAGCTGCTTCCGGCAGGTCTTCCCATTTACGGGCTCCGGAGATGTCGCAGTTCCAGCCGTCAACATACTCTACGACTGCCTCTGCATCATTCAGAAGTGCCGGGAACGGGAATCTGTCAGTCAGCTCTCCGTTTACCTTGTAGTGAGTGATCACAGGGATCCTGTCGAGATAGCTGAGGACATCCATCTTGGTGATGGCCAGGCCTGTTGCAGCCTGCATCTCAGTTCCGTAAGCAGTAGCGACGAGATCCAGCGGAGCCACGCGGCGCGGTCTGCCTGTCTTGGCACCGTACTCAGCGCCTGCTTCACGGAGCCTGTCAGCTTCTTCTCCGTGCATCTCTCCGACGAATGGTCCTTCCCCTACGCATGTGGAGTATGCCTTGACGACACCTATGATCTCATCGACGCTGGCGGAAGGGATGCCTGATCCGATCGGAGCGTATTTTGCAAGAGTATTGGATGA
>CAMIWY010000191.1 GCA_946402595.1 uncultured Clostridia bacterium | reverse complement strand
TAGAAGTAAGAGCTTCCGGTCGAGTAGGCATCGCCGTTGTCTGTAAAGAACTGCATCATCCAGTACAGAGCCGCGGTATCCATGTCAAAATAGTCATGGTAATCCAGCTTGCGGTATCCTGAAGGATCACTGTCATCGGCAGTCTCCCCTTCAAACAGTGAGGCCTCTGCCTCCTGAACATATTTCCTTATGTAATTTTTCTGCGTATCGTTGACATACGCATCTTCATTGAGCTCTCTGTCATATGAAGGCAGTATATTCTGAAGGCTTTCCTCCTTGTTGGTAACGAACACATCCTCAGATTCGCTGTCCTGCATCATCGACAGCAGATATCCGCCGGTCAGAGCCTTCCCGTCATTTACACTTTCTGCCGGTTCATCTATTTTTATGAGGTTCTTAGGTATATGTGTCAGCAGGTAGCAGCCGTAATATTCGTATCCGTCAGGCTTTCCGTCGCCGTCACCATCTGCATCACTTCCAATAAACACGTCAACCGGGACAGCTTCAGGTGTAAACTCCATATTCAGCTGTCTTCCTATCCAGTAAGTGATCCTGTTTCTCATCATCGAAGGATCGAACGCATTGGCGATAAGCGCCCAATGCTTATTAGCCTGCATGCCGAGCAGTGAGGTTTTCTTACTGAGCTTGATTTTGTACGGTCTCTTTCCTTCATGGCTCCAGGTGGAGTTGCCCCTGCCCCTTATATATTCAACTTTAAGTCCGGTCATGCTGCGGAGCTCTGTCCCGGATGCCTGATCTGCATACTCAAATCCATCAGGCACTTCCACGTCCATGGTGCCGGTGCATCTGTATGAGTGATCTTCACTCTCATTCATGGCATCGATAGCAGCTTTTCCTGTTTCTGCTGCTTTACCATCTCCTCCGGTCACATTGATTTTCAGGACAGGGATAGACATGGTAAATCCATCCGGATAGAAACTGTCTTCTGCAGCGTTTGCCCTCATCAATTTCTCAGGAACCGTTTCGGCTGATCCGGCAGGCACATCTGTCTGATCATCACCTGCCTTTTCTTCCGTATTATTCTCCAGGCCTTCAGTCCTGATTTCTTCAGTATTATTTTCGCCGGTTTCAGAAGAGTTGCTGTCAGCAGCACCAGTTTCTTCCTGAAGCTTTTCTTCATTATTAATACCATCTTCTTCAGTGACCGGAATATCTGATCCTGACGCTGCCGTCTCATTATTGACAGCTGCCTGATCTTCACCCGCAGCAAAAGAAGCTGACGGCATCATCGTCAGCACCATCATCAATGAAAGCAGTATTACAGCTATCCGGTTTTTCCTCTTGATTCCCATGGGATCTGCCTTTCTGTTTTCATGTGCAGGAATATGACAATGGGGACGGTTCTCATTGTCATCTCATTGTCATCTCATTGTCATCAATATTTATCCACTCGCGTCACGGTCCCTTCTTCTATGCGGAATAACGTGCCACCTCTTAAGTCTCTGATGACCTCTTCATTCAGTTCGGCTGATGTGATGAAGAGCTGCACGTCGTCTATCTCGTTGACGAGGAATCTCTGTCTGTCGAGGTCGAGCTCGGAGAGCACATCATCGAGAAGCAGCACAGGCGATTCATCAAGAAGCTGCCTTGCTATCCTTATCTCCGCCAGCTTGAGTGACAGTGCGATGGTCCTCTGCTGTCCCTGTGATCCGTACTTCTTAGCATCCTTGCCGTTGATATAGAATTCGATGTCATCCCTGTGCGGTCCGATGCTCTGGCTGCCGTTGTATATATCCCTGTCTCTGTGGTGGTAGAACTGCTTGTACAGTATCTCCCTGCCTTCAGGTGCAGTGACAAAATCGCAGGTCGTCCTGTATCCGATCCTCAGCTCTTCCCTGCCGCCCGATATCTTTCTCATTATCTCGGCCGCCTCATCAGACAGCATCTCCACGAATTCCTTCCTGTACCTGATCAGTTCATAGCCCGCATCCGCAAGCTGGTGATCAAATACATCCAGCATGTCCTCGTTGTACTGCCTGCTGTTGTCGAATCTGCTCCTGTCACCCTCTCCCGGTGCCATGCCTTCCAGAGACGGCAGCTTACCGCCCGCATTTATATCGTTAAGTGATATGTTGTCAGCGCGGGTGAATGTTTTCTTCTTTATATTGAAGTACCCTTTGAGCAAAGCGTTCTTCTGTCTCAGTGCGTCATTGTAACGTTTGAGCACCTCGTAGTACCTCGGCCTCATCTGCGACAGTTCGCGGTTGATGAAAGAACGTCTTCTGTCCGGGCTGTCCTTGATTATCCTCAAATCATCCGGTGAAAAGATGATCACAACGACATTATTCAGAAGTTCAGTCGTCTTGCTTATGACCTTGCCGTCCTTTTTTATCATCTTTTTACCGTCATTTCTTATAACTATATTAATATTTTTATCAATATCTTCCGATGTGATGTCCGTACTCACTCTGGCACTGCTCTCACTGAACATGATGAGATCCGCCGAATTATTAGTGCGGAACGACCTTGCGAAAGCGGTGAGATATATCGCCTCGACCAGATTCGTTTTGCCCTGGGCATTCTCGCCGACGATAATATTGCGGCTGTCATCAAAGTCCAGCTCAAGGTTTTTATAGTTTCTGAAGTTTTCAAGAATGATACTGTTTATCTTCATGCTGCATCCCGTTCCTGTCCGCGGCTGCTACCGGCCGCGGATCAAATAATGTCTTTATTTATCTCAAATTATACAATATTATTATGTGCACTTTACAAATAAATGAAGCGCTTCACAAATTAATAGTTCTCATATTACGCCACTTTACTCTATTTATGATATAATCCACATATATATACGCATTTTTCCGAAGATTGGAGATAAAGAAATGAACAATAAAAAAGGCGGTATTGGTGCTAAGATTCTTCTGGTTCTCATACTGATGCTCGCTTCCGCTGCCGGCGGCGCTTACGGATACAGCATCCTTGACGGAAAGCTGGCTGCCCGCGATGCGAAGAAGGATATCGAGATGGTCAGGATCTCTGACTATGACACTGAAGAGGCAACTACTGTTGAAGGTCTTATAGATGAAGCAACTAAGGATCTTGAAACAGCAAAAACCCGCAAGGACGTTTATGAGATCATAAATAATTTCAACGGCGAGGTCGCCAAGGTCAAGACCAAGGCTCAGAAAGAGCTTGAAGAAGCCAAGAAAGAAGCTGAAGAAGCCAGAAACAGCCGTAATAACAACAGTAATAACAATGGCTATGACAGCCAGAACAATTACGACGACACATACGGCAATGATTATGACAGTAATTATGATTCCGGCAGCAATTCTTCAGGCAGCGGTAATACCAATAATGACAGCAGCAACAGCACTGATAACAGTAACAGCGGCGGCAATGCTATCACCAATGACGACGGTACTTCGGGCAGAGGCGGCCTTATCGGAAGCCTGCTGAACAGAGATAATTAATATATTATCTGCTGTTTTTATTATTTGATATATTTATTGTTATTAAATAAAAGGGTAAAAAAGGAGGATCATAAGATGAAGAGAAAAAGTATGGTAGCTCTGCTTCTCGCCTTTGTAATGTCATTATCACTGATGGCTACAGCATGCAGCTCCCCTAAGACAATCGAGGAGTATGTAGCGAAGGATAAGGAAGCATCTGAACAGGTACAGAAAGCAGCTGATACAGCAGGACTCACAGTAGACTTCAGCGGAAACGACGTTATTTATACATACGATCTCGCATCCATCGATAACGTTACCGAAGAGGTTATCAAGAGTGACATGATGAAAGAGCAGCTCGCATCTGCACTTGATTCAACAACAGATAATTTCGTAGGTCTGTGCAAGCAGCTTGAGGAAGAGTCCAAAATCGAAGGTATCCAGATCATAGTAAACTACACATACGGAGATGAGGTCATTGTAACCAAGACATTCAATTCATCCGGAGCAGTAGAATAGTTTCTACTTAATTCGTACGCTGATAATAATATCAAAGTGATAATCCTGCACTAATAAAGTGCAGGATTCAGACTGTAGACAAAGTCTCGATCGAAAGGTCGAGGCTTTTCTCATGCCGCAA
>CAMIWY010000190.1 GCA_946402595.1 uncultured Clostridia bacterium | reverse complement strand
GACCCGGAAACTCAGCCTGCACTCTTGCAGCATCTTCAGAATTTCCCACAGATACTGCGTCAGGCGCAAACTCCCTGATCTGACCGATCAGGCTGTCCACCCTGCTTCTGCAGGTGAGTCCAACAGCTTTGAATTTATCTTTATTGTTTCTGATTATTTCCAGGGCCTGGGTCCCGATCGAACCCGTGCTGCCCATTATTAGTACTTTTTTCATCTTATAGTGCGATTACATCAGTGATTATGAATATCAGGTAATAAATGACCGGCGCAACGAATATGACACTGTCGAAACGGTCCATGATCCCTCCGTGTCCCGGGATCAGCTTGCCGTAGTCCTTGATACCCATTTTGCGCTTGAATGCCGAAGCGGTAAGGTCTCCGGCCATTCCTGCCATTCCGCCGACAAGTCCCAGAATAAAGCATACGCCTGCCATTTCCTTAAGGAATATCATTCCAAAAAGTCCGCTGAACAGAGAACTTCCGATAAGTCCGCCTACAGCACCTTCGATTGTCTTCTTCGGGCTCAGGTTAGGCGCCATTTTGTGCTTGCCGAGGAAGTATCCGGTAAAATATGCGAATATGTCTGAGCCGAAAGCCGCTATGACTACAAGCCACACAAGGATCCTGTATTCGGTCATGTCTATCAGGACGATGTGGAATGTAAAGAACGGAATGTAGACCATCGAAACAACTGTTGCAGCTGAATCATAAGGTCCGCGCTCATTGATCTTCCAGCCATAGATAAGACCTGCGGCAACTGTTATGAAGAGCCAGACGCATGTCAGCATCATGCAGGCGTAATAATCGCCCGCTTCGACCCTTGTGCCGAGAAATGGCACAAGAAACAGCAGAACTGTCATTGCGTAGCATACAGGCTTGGAAGGATGTACATCTATATTGTTCCAGCCGTTGCAGAATTCATGGATACCCATGAGAGCTATTATGAGAGCTGCGGCCCAGAGAGCGATCCCTCCGAAGTACAGGACAAGCAGCAGCGGGACCATTACGAGTCCCGAAATGATTCTTGTTTTCATGTCGTCTTATTACCTTGTTCTTGTGATTAAACTATTTCGTCTCTGATTCCTTGCGGCCGCCGAATCTCCTGTCACGGCTGGCGTATGCTTCGATCATTGAGGCATACTCTTCCGGAGTGAAATCCGGCCAAAGTGTATCCGTAAACATGAGCTCGCTGTATGCGGACTGCCATGTCAGAAAATTGGATATGCGCTCTTCCCCGCTCGTTCTGATGATGAGGTCGGGATCAGGAACATCGAAATTTGCTGAGCCAGACCACAGGTACTTCGAAATATCGTCTTCCGTAAGATCCGCCGGATCACGGGAGCCGTCCCTGCATTCTTCGCACAGCTTTCTGACGCTTCTGAGTATCTCGTCTCTTCCGCCGTAGTTAAGTGCGATATTGAACACGAGGCCGTCATTGTCAGCAAGTCTTCCGACCATTTTGTCTATAGCATCGATCGAGGCCTTGGGAAGCATGTCGTACTGCCCGAAGATGTTGATGTGAACATTGTTCTCATCAAGCTCTTCCAGCTCTGAATTGACGTACTTGACAATAAGATTGAAAATGCCGCTTACTTCCTCTGTGCTGCGTTTCCAGTTCTCAGTGGAAAAAGCATACACGGTAAGGTATTTGATGCCCATGTTGGAAGTGGCAATTACTATCTTCTTCATCGACTGCATGCCGGCATTGTGCCCCATTACTCTCGGTACACCGTGAGCCTTGGCCCACCTGCCGTTGCCGTCCATAATTATCCCTACGTGGGTTGGTACAGGTTTCTTATCCATATCTCCGTATTTGTATTTTAATGACCCTAAGAGATCTTCCCAACAGTCATCTTCGATGACAGATGGGCCCCTTCTTAGGGTATATATAGCAAACGTGGCTTGTTAGGCCACGTTACTTGCCGTGTTATTCGTGAAGTATCAGCTATACTTCCATGAGCTCCTTATCCTTGTCAGCGATAATGGCATCGATGTCCTTGATAGCAGCTTCGACCTTCTTCTGGACCTCATCGAGTTCTTCCTTGAGGTCGTCCTCTGTCAGATCTCCGTCTTTCTGCATCTTCTTGAGTGCATCGTTCTCATCTCTTCTGAGGTTTCTGACAGCTACCTTGGCTTCCTCGCCGTAGTTCTTGACTACCTTGGTCAGCTCTTTACGTCTCTCCTCAGTCAGCTGCGGGATGGCAAGTCTGATGACCTTGCCGTCATTGGCAGGGTTGATGCCGATGTTGGCCTCATTGATAGCTCTTTCGATATCACTGACTGACTTAGGATCGAAAGGTGAGATCATCAGTGTCCTTGGATCAGGTACCGAAACGTTAGCCAGTGCCTTGAGCGGTGTAGGCGATCCGTAATAGTTGACCATTACCTTGTCAAGAAGTGCCGGGTTGGCTCTGCCTGCTCTTACGGTATTAAGGTTCTCCTTAAGATGAGATTTTGTACTCTCAATTCTCTCCTCGAGTGATTTCTTGCCAGCCATGATATGCCTCCTGTAATAATTGATTTCCTATAACCTTATAAAATGCTTACTGTATCAGTGTTCCGACATTCTCGCCGTTTATTACCTTCATGAGGTTGCCTTCCTGCGCGAGAGCGAAAACGTAGATCTTGGTTCCTGTATCCTTGCAGAGTGTAGCTGCCGTAAGATCCATGACCTTGAGATCCTTATCGATGATGTCCATGTATGTGAGCTCTGTATATCTCTCAGCATCAGGATTGGTCCTCGGATCTGCGGAATATACTGCATCGATGTTCTTGGCGAGCAGAAGGACGTCTGCGCCGATCTCTGCAGCTCTCAGAGCAGCTGTCGTGTCTGTCGTGAAGAACGGGCTTCCCGTACCGCCGCCGAACACTACGACTTTGCCTTCATCGAGGTAGTCAAGCGCTTTGCGTCTTGCATACCCTTCTGCCATGTCCCTGATCTCGATAGCTGTCATCAGCTTTGCAGGGCATCCTGCGGAGAGCAAAGCGTCCTGAACGGCCAGGCCGTTCATTACGGTCGCAAGCATTCCCATGTAGTCGGCAGTCGGACGGTCGATGTTCTCCCCTGTTCTGCCGCGGAAGAAGTTGCCGCCGCCGCATACAACAGCGACTTCAACGCCTGCATCTCTGATTTCCTTGATCTGAAGCGCTACCTTGGAGAGCTCTTCGGCATTGACACCGAATCTGTCCTCTCCTGCCAGAGCTTCTCCGCTGATCTTGATAAGAACTCTTTTATACTTTACGCTCATCAGCTGTACCTCACATGTAATTCTGATTATATGTGCGCAGTCCGCACAGTCTTTTCAAATTGTGCGGACTGCCATCTGTTAGTATAGCATTTTTATTCAGATATCTCTACTAATTATCCTTCTTCTCGATCTTTCTGATCTCTTTAGTGCGGATCTCTTCGCAAAGTGCATTTACGAACTCATCAAGAGGCTTGACGCCTTCATCACCGAGGTATCTTGAACGTACGGATACGTTGCCTTCTTCAGCTTCCTTGGCACCGAGTACGAGCATGTACGGCACCTTCTCCATCTGAGCCTTACGCACCTTGTATCCGATACGCTCACTGCTGTTGTCAACAGTGACATCTACGCCATTCTTACGGAGCACCTTGCGCACTTCCTCAGCATAGTCTGCGACCTTGTCGGAGATAGGAAGGATCCTGACCTGCTCAGGGCAAAGCCATGTAGGCAGGTTGCCGGCATAATGCTCGATGAGCCATGCGAGTGTACGCTCATAGCATCCGATCGATGTACGGTGGATGATGTACGGGCGCTTTCTCTGGCCGTCCTTGTCAATGTAGTACATGTCATATCTCTCAGCAAGGAATGTATCGATCTGGATCGTGATCATTGTATCTTCCTTGCCGTATACGTTCTTAGCCTGAATGTCGAGCTTAGGACCGTAGAATGCCGCTTCACCTGCAGCCTCCTTGAACTCGATGCCGATCTCATGGAGGATATCTCTCATGAAGCCTTCATTACGCTCCCACTCCTCAGCTGTACCGAGGTAGTTCTCAGCGTGTTCAGGGTCCCACTTGGACAGACGGTAT
>CAMIWY010000189.1 GCA_946402595.1 uncultured Clostridia bacterium | reverse complement strand
ACAGGGTCTTATCAAAGTCATAGCAGATGGCTACGACCGGCTTGTCTTCTCTTGTTCTTCTCTCAGTATCCTGCATCTTTTTTCCTGCGGATGACAACGGGGACGGTTCTCACTGTCATCTTTTCCGGATCGCCTCGGCAAGTCCGAGCAATCATTTCTCATCAGATGACTCCACCGAGCCCCGCAGCATCAATACTATCAGTTCAAAATATGACAAAGAGAACCGTCCCCAGTGTCAGATTATTTCTTAAGCAGCGCGAGTACTGCATCTCCGTGGATGGTCTCGTCGTTCATGACTTCATTGACTTCAGGGAAGAAGTCGACGATGTCCTTGTACTTCTCAGCTGCGTCGTACTCGCCCTTCGCAATGACCGGATAGGTCTTGTCCCTGCCGAGCACCTTGTACATCATAGGCACGAAAATCGATTTTGCCGGATTCACCCTGAGATCCATGCCGGTGTACCTTTTGAACACATCAGCGTGTCTCTGCTCATCACCTGCGAGCCTTTCGAAAGCAGCCCTGTCCTTCTCGTCCTTAACTACTCCGGCGAGCTTCTGATACATCAGCACTGCATCGATCTCACCCTGCTGAGCGGTTTTGAGCGCATCCAGGCAGTCCGGATCGAACTCAGGAGCCGGCTCGCATACGCCTGTCTCCTCCATGATGATGTCCGCGATGCGAGTGCTGTGGACGATGTAGCTGCCGTGGCCCTCTCCCGGGATGATGCGGAGTTTTGCACCATCGATGCCCGCAGCGATTCTCTTGGTCTCTTCGAGCAAAACCAGATCCTTCTCGCCGGCGATGACAACGGTCGGCACTTTGATCTTCGCAAGATCGTCCGCCGTGATGTCAGGCTCAGCCATCATGAGATACAGCTTCGGGTCCTTTTTGACCTTGTACGCCATCCTGATGAACAGCTGCAGCGGCTTGCTGACACCCTGCGGAGTCATGTTCGCGCCGCTCGTGATCAGCATCCCGATCCTGCCCGACTTCATAGCCGCCAGAAGTCCGATGATTCCGCCATCGCTGAAGCCATAGAAAATGACATCCTTCAGATCAAGCTTGTCCATGAAAGCAATCATGTCATCGCGCATGTCAGTGTAGTGGAGCTCGTCCACCCTCGTGCTCGCGCCGTGGTCCCTCGAGTCGACAGTGTATACCTTGAAGTGCTTTCTCAGATGCACGACCGCTTCGTGAAAAATCGTATGATCCTCGCCATTTCCGTGCACCATGATGAGCGGTCTTCCGCTGCCAGCAACTTCGTAATTCAGCCTGATTCCATTAACATTAATGAACATTTTCAGTCTCCCCCTTGTCATCTTTCTGCACAACTACTTGTCCTCAGGTATCACCTCAAGCCAGTACCCGTCCGGGTCCGTGATGAAGTAGATGCCCATGTCGTGATTCTCGAATGCTATGCATCCCATCTCTTCGTGAAGGGCGTGAGCCGCTTCGAAGTCGTCCACGTGAAACGCGAGGTGGAACTCCTCTTCGCCCAGGTCGTACTTCTGCGGATGCTCCGCAAGCCATGTCAGCTCCAGCTCAAAATCACTCGTCCCGTCCGTCAGATAGACGAGTATGAATGACCCGTCTTCCGCAGTCTTTCTCCTCTTCTCCTTCAGCCCGAGCGCCTTCTCATAGAAAGACATCGATGCTTCCAGGTCGCTCACGTTCCAGTTAACATGCACCATTCTGTGTTTCATATTTTCTCTTCCTTCCCTTAGTCCGCCCCTCGGCTTGCACCGGTAAGTACCAGGTCAGTACTCACCATTATCTGAACTGACCGGCAACAGGCCAGCACTCAACACCATTACCTGAACTGATTGACAGTCTCATCGTATGCAAAACCGGCCGCGGCCAGTGCATCCACGATCTCATCCATGTCTGCATCGATCTCCGCGCACAGGTCTGACAGCGACTCGCCCCTGTCCCTCAGCAACATATTGATATAACTGTACAGGATCATCGGATCCTTAGGTATCTTATAGCTCATTCTTTCACTCTTATCTTTTCTATTGGTCCTCGCCATGGTCCTCATCATCATTTTTACTGATGTTTTGCTGCCATTTTGGTCCTCACTGTGGCCCTCGCTCCCATTATTATTAATGATTTGCTGCCATTTTGGTCCTCTCCATGGTCCCATGCTTCACTCCTGCACAGGAATTGCAGCGGGAATGGATGTAACAATGCGATTAATGATCCTCGCAGTCAGGCCCCAGATGCCGCGGCCTTCGTACTCCCAGTAGTAAGTCTCTCCCCTGCGCCGGAACTCGCCGTAATTCGCCAGGTATCCTCTGAGGATCTCCGGCAGCTCTTCATCTGCAGCTTCACTGAGCACATAGTACTCAGGCGCATGGCCCTCGATCCATGAGACCGGAAGCAGGAAAAAATCTGCTACTTCAGCCTTATTGAGAGTGAGTGCTTTTTCCAGTTCATGTGCCCCGGACTCATATGGCCTGTTCTCATGTGCCCCATGCTCATATGGCCCGATTTCATGTGGCCCGAGCTCACGTGACTCAATAGCTGCATTGCTCAGGCACTTTATCTGCGCCTTCACCGAGAAAACCCGTCTCCCGTCAGCCATCATCTCAGTTTCTATCTCCGGCTCCGAGATCACCTCGATATCCTCAGGCTTCAGCCCGAGCTCCTCGCACGTCTCCCTGACAGCAGTCTCCGCCGGAGTCTCACCAGCCTCGATCCTGCCGCCCGGAAAGCATATCTCGCCCGGCTGCTTTACCAGCTGCGAACGCACCTCGAGCAGAAGCGCTTTGCCCTCTTCAGTTGTCACGAACGGTATCAGGACCGCATAGTCAGCCATTATTCCCTCACATATTCTGAACCATCAGCATGTACAGAACAGTTCCGATAACTACGCTGAGTATTGAATTCCGTTTCCACAGGTAGCTCAGCACTACCACCGCCATCGCGGCTATTTCAGGCAAAGCATGCGGCGCGGCCATTATCTGCACGTCCTTAAGGCAGTAGACTATCAGCAGCCCCATAGCCGTGTAAGGCACCACTTTGCCGAGGTACATGACATAGTCAGGCACCTTGCTGCCGCGCCCGAATAACAGCACCGGCACGATACGTGTCGCAAAGGTCGCGAGTCCCATCACCAGGATGACCGCGATCGCCATTCTGTGATCACTCATCGCCGACACCTCCTCTCTGCGGAAGTGTCTCGGCCGGCTCTCCGGCTGCAGTTTTGGCCTCATCACCGCCAGCCTCATCAAACTGCGGCTCTATGCGGCTCCGCATTACCGTCAGCACAACGATTATTATCACCATCGCCGGGATCAGGAAGTAATCCCGCCCGAACACCAGCCTGCACCCGAGCGTCGCCGCGACACCTAGCACAGCCGGGATGTGGCACTTTGAGTCGATCCACTGCTGCACGTATACAGTTGTGAACAGCGCGGTCATGGCAAAATCGATTCCCGTAGAGTTGAAGGTCAGCATCCCGCCGATGATTCCGCCGAGCACCGAACCTGTGAGCCATGCGCTCTGGTCGAAGAACGTCACGAGCAGCCTGTACATGCTGAGGTCTATGTCCTCCGGGATGTCGTCCCTGCTCAGCATCGCATACGTCTCATCGCAGAGCGCGTAGTACAGATACCACTTTCTCTTCCCCTCGTTCTTGTATCTCCCGATCATGGAGATGCTGAAGAAGAAGTGCCGGGCTGCCACCATAAGAGCAGTAATCCCTGCCATCAGCACCGGGCCTCCGCTCAGGAACCCGACACTCACAAACTGCACCGTTCCGCTGAAAATAATTATCCCCGAGGCCAGAGCCCACAGAGGCCCGAAGCCGTGCTTCTCCAGCAGCAGCCCGTATCCGATCCCGAGGACCACGAATGTCACCATTATCGGCAGCGAAGTAGTAAAAGCCGCCGACAAAGTCCTTTTGTCAATACCTTTTCTCATCCAGTCCCTTTTATGACAGTGAGAACCGTCCCCCGCTGTCATCATTCTGTTATCGCGTATACTCTTACCGGCATTCCGCAGGCATTCTGGATCCTCGGCCATGCTGCGATCAGCACTGCTCCCGCAGGTGCTACCTGAT
>CAMIWY010000188.1 GCA_946402595.1 uncultured Clostridia bacterium | reverse complement strand
GGTGCCTGTCACGGCAGATAAGGACGGCATCCACGTCAACGGTGTATATACACTGCCGCCGCAGATCAGCGCGCTTGTAGGGCACTCAGCCAAGCTGGAGGAGATGGCGGTTCAGGCGGCCATCACGGGAGATCCTGACCTCGTATTCCAGGCGGTGCTCCAGGATCCGCTGACTGCAAGCGTCTGCAGCATGCAGGAGATACATGACATGGTGCAGGAGATGTTTGATAAGAACGCTGATTATCTTGGATACTTCAAGGCAAAATTAAAAGTATGAAGGCCGGTCATTTTTTGGTATAGTAGAAAGGTAAGGGTGAAAAGGGAAAAACAACAGATAAAATCCAATAAAGGAGACAATTCAGTATGCAGAAGAAACCTATCACTAACAAACTGCTGTGGATCTTTGCTGTAGGACAGTTCGGCTGGAGCCTGCTCTCAGGAATCGTTACCAACTGGATGGTGTACTATTACACAGGCAGCCCGGACGCACAGAATCCTAACACCGGAATCTTTGCTGCAGGGATCACCCAGCATCCGATCCTGTTCAAGCTGACTCTCTTCGGTCTCGTAATGGCGGTAGGCCGTGTCTTCGACGCGATCACAGACCCGCTCATTGCCGGCTGGTCAGACCGTTCAAACTATAAGGGCGGACGCCGTATTCCGTTTATGAGGACGATAGCTGTTCCTTTTGCTCTTGTAACGATAGGGCTGTTCACACTGCCGCAGACAGGAAACGTTGTAGTCAACGATGTGGTGCTCTTCGCGCTCCTTATAATCTTCTATCTGTTCATGACAATTTTCTGTACTCCTTACAACGCTCTCATCGCAGAGCTTGGAGATACACAGGAACACCGTATCAACGTTTCAACATACATTTCGTTCACATTCATCGCAGGTCAGTCCATCTCCTTCATGCTTCCTAACGTGGCAGGAGCTCTTCAGGGAGCGTTCGGACAGGCCGGCTCAGTACGCATGGCAGTTGCTATTCTTGCGACGATCGCATGCATTGCGATGCTCGTTCCGTCTCTGTATATCAAGGAGAGGGAGTACATCGATTCCAGGCCGAGCGAAACACCTGCGTTCTCATCACTTCTCAAGACATTCAAAAACGGACAGTTCCGCCGCTTTGTATACAGCGATGTCATATACTTCTTCGCGCTGACTCTGTTCCAGACAGGACTTGCGTTCTATGAGACCAAGCTGATGGGAATCGAGGATACATGGACATTCGTGCTCACAGCCACTATGACATTCATAAGTGTCCTCCTGTATCCTGCAGTCAACAAGCTCGCACCTAAGCTCGGCAAGAAGAAGCTGATAATCACGGGATTCTTCGGCTATGCTGTTGTATTCCTTATTACTTTCCTCTGCGGAAAGGGCCTGTACTGGGGCTTCATTGTCGCAGTATGCGCAGCAGTTCCGATGGCTATCCTCGGTATCCTGCCTCAGGCATGCGTTGCTGACGTAGCTGAGCTGAGCCGCCTTGAGACAGGAGAGGACCGCAGCGGCATGTTCTTCGCTGCACGTACTTTTGCTTTCAAGATGGGTCAGGCGTTCGCAATGGTCGTGTTCACATCTATCACTGTATCCGGCACACCTGCAAGCTACAGGGCAACGGCTGCAGTAGCGTTCGTGACATGTGTAATAGGAGCATGCCTGTTCTTCCTCTACAATGAGAAGATGATCCTCTCGAAGATAGAAGCAATCAAGGCTGAACAGAACAAATAAAAAATAAGTGATTTGATGTTTGCTATACATCTGATATAATGGGTACGGACATCCTGACCGCGAGGTATTCCGAGCGGGAAGTTTGCGAAAATAGACAGTGCCCTGTGTGTCAGCGGCATAAATACAGTATTTTCTGCAGACTGTTTTCTTTTCGGGTGACCGGAGTGAAGACAGTCTGTTTTGTTCACAGGAGATAACGGATGCTTAAACTCGCTGTTTATGGCAAAGGCGGTATCGGCAAGTCAACGATGACTTCCAATCTTGCGGCCGCTTTTGCATCATTAGGAAAAAAGGTGATCCAGATAGGATGCGATCCCAAAGCGGACTCAACTATAAACCTCCTTGGAGGAAAGGCGCAGCAGCCTGTCATGGAATACCTGAGAGACCATGATTCCGAGCCGGGCTCGATCGAAGAGATATCCCAGAAGGGGTACGGCAACATCCTGTGCATTGAGACCGGGGGTCCTACCCCGGGACTCGGCTGTGCCGGGCGCGGCATCATCGCGACTTTCAACCTTCTCGAAGACCTTGAGCTTTTCGAAAGGGAGGAGCCTGACGTTGTACTCTACGATGTCCTCGGCGACGTTGTCTGCGGAGGCTTTGCGGCACCTATACGCGAGGGCTATGCTGAACACGTCCTCATCGTTACATCGGGAGAGAAAATGGCTCTCTACGCAGCAGACAATATCTTCCGTGCTGTAGAGAATTTTGCAGACAGAGGGTATGCAGATGTTGCGGGCATCATACTTAACCGCCGCAATACACCGGGCGAGGAGGACAAGGTCAGATCGTTCGCAGAGGAAAGGAACCTTGAGATAATCGGCGATATTCCGAGAAGTGACGAGATCAATGAATATGAAGACAAGGGCATGACTGTCATCGAGGGTGATGCGGACCTGCCGGTAAGCAGGAAATTCATTGAACTTGCAGAACGACTCCTTGAAATGGAAGACAGGTAAGAACCGATATATATGATAAAAGAACCATACAGCATAACGATAGAAGAACTGAACAATGCGGGAAAGGACAGCATCCCTGCGGAGCTGATCCCGTCGACACAGCTCATATACAGCTCGCCTGCCACGCTTGCGTTCAACTCACCGGGAGCGACCGGATTCGGCGTCAAGAGGGCGGGGCTTGTTGTGCCCGGCTCCGTCATGCTGCTTGTTGCACCCGGATGCTGCGGCCGCAACACCAAGCTTGTTGCTGAGATACCGGGATATGAGGACAGATTCTTCTTCCTTCTGATGGACGAATCCGACATAGTCAACGGAGACCACCTCTCAAGAGTGCCTCAGGCAGTAAAGGAGGTCGTTGAGTATCTGGATGAGAAGCCTTCAGTCGTGATGGTATGCGGGACATGCGTTGATGCTCTCCTCGGAACTGACTGGGACAGGGTATGCCGCAAGGCAGAGGCAGCTGCCGGAGTGAAGGTCAGACCGTGCTACATGTACGCCCTGACGCGTGAAGGACGCAAGCCTCCGATGGTACTGGTGCGAAAGACCATATATTCCATGCTGGAGCCGGTGAAGAAGGACCCGAGAACAGTCAACCTGCTGGGGTACTTCTCGCCTCTCAGAGATGATTCTGAGCTGTATGATATTCTGCATCAGATGGGGATCAGGAAGGTCAATGAGATATCGCGCTGTGAGGACTTTGACAGCTATCTGGGCATGGCGGCTGCGAACTTCAACATCGTGCTGAACCATGAGGCGAGGACTGCGGCTGAGGATATAGCGGGACGTCTGAGCATACCTTATCTCGAGCTCACCAGACTGTATCAGATAGACAAGATAGCAAGCCAGTACAGGGCTTTTGCCGGCAGCATAGGTGCGGAGATAGACGATGCGCCTTTCAGGCAGAGTGCTGAAGAGGCCGTGAGGCGTTTTGCCTCTGAACATCAGGACTGCAGCATAGCAGTCGGGGAGATGATGAACGCCAACGCCTTCGAGCTGGCGCTCGCTCTAAGTAAATACGGATTCAGGGTCCCGGAGATCTATTCGAATATATCCCCTGAGGACTATGTATATATAAGGCGGCTGGCTGAGATCTCGCCGGAGACTAAGGTGTATACCAATCTGTCTCCTACGATGATGTACTATGACTGCAGCAATGCTGAGGTCAGCCTTACAATAGGAAAGGATGCGGAATACTACCATCCTGACTGCCCGAATGTGCCGTGGAATGAGGAAAAGCAGCCGTTCGGATATGCAGGTGTCACAGCTCTGTTCACACAGATGAGTGAGGCTCTTGACAGCGGAGAGGAAAAGGGAGGTATCAGATGAGCGTAAAAGGACTCAGAAAGATAATATACCCGTTCGCTCCCGATCAGTCAGG
>CAMIWY010000187.1 GCA_946402595.1 uncultured Clostridia bacterium | reverse complement strand
CCCTGATGTACGTAAATAATACAAATAATTGTCTGAAAATTATCGAAATCGATTGAGTTATCCGGCAAATGATGATAGAATGTCCAAAGTTTAGGGCTTGAATTAATCCGCTGGATAATATACGCTCTGCATGCGGCCTGCAAGTGCCGCTCAACAGATAAGATATAAAGGATCGCCTTGGGGTTCAGTATAAGGCAAAACGGAAGGGACCGGGGATCCATAACGAAAGGAGAATAGATTTTATGAAAGTTGCAATCAATGGATTCGGACGTATCGGAAGACTTTCTTTCAGAAAGCTCTACAAGGAAGAGGATATCGAGATCGTTGCTATCAACGACCTGACAAGCCCTCACATGCTCGCATACCTCCTCAGAAATGACTCAGTACAGAAGAGATTCGACGCTGTAGTTGAAGAGGCTGAGAACGGAATCATGGTAGACGGAAAGTTCTTCCCTGTATACGCTGAAGCAGATGCAAGCAAGCTCCCTTGGGGAGAACTCGGTATCGACGTAGTACTCGAGTGCACAGGCTTCTATACATCAAAGGCTAAGAGCCAGGCTCACATCGACGCCGGCGCTAAGAAGGTTCTCATTTCTGCTCCTGCAGGCAATGACCTCCCTACAATCGTTTACGGCGTAAACCACGAGACACTGACAGCTGAGGATACAATCGTTTCCGGCGCTTCCTGCACAACAAACTGCCTCGCTCCTATGGCTAAGGCACTTGCTGACTACAGAGAGCTCAGAACAGGATTCATGACAACTATCCACGCTTACACTGGTGACCAGATGATCCTCGACGGACCACACAGAAAGGGTGACCTCAGAAGAGCAAGAGCCGGTGCCATCAACATCGTTCCTAACAGCACAGGCGCTGCTAAGGCTATTGGTCTGGTAATTCCTGAACTCGCAGGCAAGCTGATCGGATCCGCTCAGAGAGTACCTGTTCCATCAGGCTCCATCACAATCCTCGACGCTACACTCAAGGATATGACAGACACAGTTTCCGTAGAGGGCATTAACGAAGCTATGAAGGCTGCAGTTACTGAGTCCTATGGATACACTGAGGAAGAGATCGTTTCCAGCGACGTTATCGGAATGAGCTATGGTTCACTCTTCGACGCTACACAGACTCTCGCTCAGCAGTGCGGAACACACATCTTCGAGGTAAGAGTAGTTGCATGGTACGACAACGAGATGAGCTATGTAAGCCAGCTCTGCAGAACACTCAAGCACATGGGAACACTCATCTAGTTCCGGCTTAGAGTCAATACGCATCACACACCCCGGCTCCGGCCGGGGTTTTGCTTTTTTTGAAAAGAAGATACAGGGTAGACCAATTCTTTAGCAAATGTACCATTCTTCTGCGATACAGGCACTCGGGCCGGTTGGCGTTTTTGAAGGCAAAACGATCGATCCTACGCCATAGGCTCCTAGGCCGGTTGGCGTTTTTGGAGGCAAAACGGTCGATCCTACGCCATAGGCTCTTGGGTTGGTTGGCGTTTTTGGAGGCAAAACGGTCGATCCTACGCCACAGGTGCTCGGGCTAATTGGCGTTTTTGGAAGCAAAACGAGCAGATTACGCCAATCCGTTACCATTAGTGGTGAAGCTTACGGAAAAAGTGGCAATGAGAGCTGTACCTGGTGTAAACATAGCAGTGCGAACCGTCCCCATTGTCACATTCTTCTTACCAGGTGTATAATATAAGAGTATTTAACAGTTCCGCGGAGATGCTCTGCGGACGAGGGGATAAAGAGTAATCACAGGAGTATTGAAAATGGCATACAATGGATTTGCGATCGATGAATATGTGGATGCTGAATCGGTGATAAAGCAGCTGGATGCGCTGAGGGACGGTCCGGTGTACGGCGTTAAGGCAGAGGCCCTGAAGAACTATGTCGAGAACTATTTCGAGGCAAAGTGCGCGGGCTCCAAGGCCATGACGACCGAGGCAAAGCAGTACATCCCGGGCGGCGTGCAGCACAATCTCGCGTTCAACTATCCGTTCCCGCTGGCGATCACCAAGGCCGAGGGGGCAAAACTCTATGATATAGACGGGAATGAGTACTACGACCTGCTTCAGACGGGCGGGCCGATCGTGATCGGCAGCAATGACCCGGTTGTAAGAGATGCGGTCATCGAGTTGCTGAAGGACTGCGGTCCTTCGACGGGACTCTTCCACGAATACGAGCTCAAACTGGCCAAGAAAATCAGCGAGTGCGTGCCGAGCGTAGATAAGTTCAGGATGCTCGGATCGGGAACTGAGGCCTGCATGGTTGCGGCAAGGATCGCGCGCCTCAAGACAGGGCACAAGAACATCCTCAAGATGGGCGGGGCCTATCACGGATGGTCCGATCAGCTGGCATACGGCATCAGGATCCCGGGAACCAAGGGCATCCAGTCGAGAGGCATTCCTAATTATGTATTCAGACACACGGACGAGTTCTTCCCGGGCGACCTCGAGGATCTCGAACGCAAGCTCAGAAGAAACAAGCTGGACGGCGGCACTGCTGCTGTATTCATCGAAGCGATCGGACCTGAGAGCGGCACCCGCCCTGTGACAAAGGCCTTCGTAAGAGGATGCGAGAGACTTGCCCATGAGTACGGCGCGCTCCTCGTATGCGACGAAGTCGTCACGGGATTCCGTATCGGACTCAGCGGAGCCCAGGGGTATTTCGGCATCGATCCTGACCTGACCATATTCGGCAAGGTCATCGCGGGCGGATATCCGGGCGCTGGCGGCGTCGGCGGACACGAGGACTGCATGGCTCACCTCGGGGCCGGGCTTGATTCCTCGGGCAAGAAGATCAAGAAAGCCCTCTGCGGCGGTACCGTCGCAGCGACTCCGCTTTCATGCATCGCAGGCTACACTACGATCTGCGAAATCGAGAAGAGGAACGCATGTGAGGTCGCAGGCCGCATGGGTGACAGGCTCACCAGGGGACTGCAGGAGTTGATCAGAAAGCATGAGCTGCCGTTCGTAGCCTTCAACCAGGGATCGGTATGCCACCTCGACAGCGTAGGAACCATGCATTTTGCCATAGACTGGTCAAAGCCATGGCAGCTGCCTAAGATCCTCAAGGAGACAGGCAGGAGACAGATCGAGATGGAGCACATCGGAGCCGCTTACATGGCAGAGGGCCTCGTAACTCTCGCAGGCTCAAGGCTGTACACCAGTGCGGCATACACTGAAGAGATGATCGACGATGTGCTTGCAAGATTCGACAGGGTATTCGCAAACTGCGGGAAGCTGGATAAGTAATAAGACTGGAGAACCACTATGTTCTATAACGAAAATGAAGCAAGGCAGATCGTGATCGAGGCAGGTCACAGGCTGCTTGAAAACAAACTCATAGCCCGCACGTGGGGCAACATAAGCGCAAGGATAGGGATCGATGAGTTCGTCATCACTCCGAGCGGAAGGGGTTATGACACTCTCGGGCCGGAGGACCTGGTCATCGTCAAGGTGAGTGACTGCTCGTGGGAAGGCGACATCAAGCCGAGCAGCGAGAAGGGTGTCCATGCTGCAGCATATGCACTCCGCGACAACGTGAATTTCATAATCCACACACACCAGTACTACGCATCCGCACTCGCAGCAGAGTGTAGGGACGTGAGTTTTGCTCCGTGTGCAGAATATGCTCTGCCGGGAACGAAGAAGCTGGTCAGAAATGTTGAGGTCAAAGTCAGGGACAATCCGGACATCGATACGTTCCTGATGGCAAGGCACGGAGCGCTGATCCTTGCGGGCGATATGGAGAGCGCCTTCGACAAGGCGGCACAGCTTGAGGAATTCAGCGAAAGACTCGTGGATAAGAGGGTGCCTGACCATGATACGTTCACCAGAGAGTGGATCGACACTGAGAAGGTAAAGTGCGAGATTTTCCCTTGCGTCACGGTCGTAAGAGACCAGTACATCATGGAATGCTGCCAGGCCGGCGTGAAGGTCGGAGCGTACATCGATGATTTTGCCCAGATAGTCGGTCCAGACATGATAGTCGTGGACAACGACCCGAAGACCGTGCAGAGAGCTTTGCTCGGCTACAATACAGGCTCGAACGCCAGAGGATTCGGCGGACTTGTCGA
>CAMIWY010000186.1 GCA_946402595.1 uncultured Clostridia bacterium | reverse complement strand
TCTGCGGAATAGTATTCTCAATGCTGCTGGCTTTCTCAGCTATTAACCTCAAAGCTGACCAGACAATCGGCGGTACAGCTCTGAACATGCTCGCTCCTGCTCTTGTAATGTTCTTCATCTACATGATCGTACAGCAGAATTCCATGGGCATGGTATCAGGAGGTGCTGCAGGCTGGTTCATGATCAAGCCTTCGACATTCGGATATCCTAAGGGATACAGTTTCGGGCCTTTCGTAGATTTCTTTATCAACAAGGTATATCTGACAACTTACATCTGCATCCTGATCTTCATACTGGTATCCATCTTCCTGTACAAGACCAAGACAGGAATGAGACTGAGATCCTGCGGTGAGAACCCACAGGCAGCTGACTCACTGGGTATCAACGTATACAAGATGAGATATCTCGGTGTAGGACTTTCAGGTTTCCTTGCCGGTATCGGCGGATTCACCTTCTCGATGACAACAGCCAACATGACATCCAACGGAGATGTTGCCGGCTATGGTTTCCTTGCTCTCGCCGTAATGATCTTCGGTAACTGGACACCGCTGAACATCGCAGGAGGATCGATCCTCTTCGGTCTGTTCAAGTGCATCGCAGCGACATATTCAACTCTCGATATCAATGGAGACGGAGTATTCGCTCTGAACGAGATCGGCATCAGCCCATATGTATACAGGATGCTGCCGTACGTGATCACCCTGGTAGTACTTGCATTCACATCCAAGAACTCCAGAGTTCCTAAGGCAGAAGGAATCCCTTATGACAAGGGCATGAGATAATCAGCACTAAGACAGAAGACCGGAATCAATGCTTTGATCATTGGTTCCGGTCTTTTTCTATGATATTAAGAACTAGATTGGCGTAAAACATGCGGTTTGCCTGCAAAAACGCCAATGCTGCGGAAGCGGTTACTGCAGACTCGCCCACTCCCCTGTCTCAGCGCTCTTTTTCACAGCGCTGCAGACTGCAGCTATATATGCTCCGTCAGTGAAGTCAGGGTACTTTCCATGCTCGTTCCCTGAGATCGCTGCATATACATCTCTGAAAAATGCAGTGAATGTCTTTTCTCTTACATCCTCAGAGGACTCATTTGCATCCTGATCTGAATCAGCAGAAACAGTGTCATCTTGTGTGCACTTTCTGCTCTTCATCTCCCCTCCTTCTGAATACCATATGGTCTCAGGGTGGAGTTCCTCCCACTTGTATGTATTTCTGAGGTCAGTGACTTCAATTGACAGGTCGTTTGAATGTCCGGGCGCTGTCTCTGAGAGGAGAAGTGTTCCTATTCCTCCGTTTTCGAATCTCATCAGGATAGCTGCTGTATCTTCAGTGTCTACTTTCACCTTCTCCCCGTCAGGATCAAGTGTCAGCATGCCATCTTTTCTGTATCTGTACGGATACCAGTTTCCGAGTTCAGCAAATACTGAGGATATCCTGATTCCTGACCATGCATGGGCAAGGTCAAACCAGTGAGTACCGATCTCACTTATTGCACGCTGCCCGCCGTTCTTTTCAGGATCAAACCTCCATCCGTCACTATGCGGAGGAATGTGGAACTGCTGCAGATAGGAGCCTGACATTACAAGAGGACGCGCGGTACTGTCCGAACGGATCAGGTGCATGATCTCCTGATTGGCAGAATAGTATCTTACATTGCAGCACAGGGCTGTAATGATACCGCGCTCCTGATAAGCGGACTCAGCTTCTTCAGCAAGAGCAGCTGCTTCATCCGGATCCATGCACAGAGGCTTTTCGCAGATGATGTGCTTGCCTGCTGCAAGACATTTTCTGATGATACCGGCATGCTCGCCGGGCGGTGTGCAGATGTGCACGATCTCTGCATCAGATGCCAGAGCTTCATCGATGTCTATAGTCCAGTTATCTATTCTGTTTTCCTCAGCAAAGGCCTGAGTCCTTGCTGCATTTCTTCCGACGATCCATGTCACTTCATGACCGAGACTGCGGACCGCAGATAAGTGTGTGCGGGCGATGAAGCCGCCTCCCACTATGATAGTCTTCATATTTTCTCCTGTTCCGGTCTTGCAAGCAGCGGAAGTATAAGTTCTCTGAATTCGGGATACTGTTCGAGCAGGTCTTCAGTCCCGTCCTCATAATCCGGATCTTCATAGCCCGGAGCCATCGTGGTTCCGAGAAGCGCAAAATCATTTACATCATCTGATATCATCCTGACTCCCTGCCAGTATCCGCGCGGGACCATAGCGGTCACAGTCTCTCCGCCGGCTATGTCATGACCGAGTCTTTCAGTATATCCCGTTCCGTCAGGACACAGCACCAGCATCTCACATGGCGCACCCATGTAGAAATGCCATATCTCATCAGTTGCAAGACGGTGCATCCGGGATACAGACTTACCGGTCAGCAGGTACAGTATTGAGCCATACAGGTCATGCGGACCCTTCCGCCCTTCCAGCTGCCCTTCCGGAATCTTCTCATCACTTCTGAACATCGCTTTCCACATGCCGCCTTCGACATCGAGCGGTATCATGCTGAAGTGACTGATAATATCTTCTTTTGTTATTTTGCCCATGATCGTAATTATTATTATGCAGGAGTTCTCTGACTGCCTGCCTTTTCAAAGCAAGTGATCCTTCAACTGAATTGTAACAGTATCCGCAGCTGTTGACAAAAGAAACTGCTGAGTTGTGATAATCCCTCCATTGTGATATCGTAACTATGTATGGATATATGCACTGACAGGCAGTGCACACAGGATAAATAACAGAAAGGAGTGCATGACAATTTTAGGAAAGTCATGCGATCACAGGGTATGGATGTAAAAGGAATACTCAGCCATGTTGACCACACACTGCTCAAGCAGACAGCAACATGGGAGGACATAAAGCAGATAGTAGACGACGGAATCAAGTATGAGACTGCATCGGTATGCATTCCGCCTTCATACGTAGGGCAGGCTGCTGAGTATGCAGCAGGCAGAGTCAAGATCTGCACAGTTATCGGATTCCCTAACGGATACAACACAACAGCAGTCAAGGCATTCGAGACAGGCGATGCAATAGACAACGGAGCTGATGAGATCGACATGGTCATCAACCTCGGATGGGTCAAGGACGGCAAGTGGGATGAACTCGAGCATGAGATCAGAACACTCAAAGAGATCTGCGGTGATCACATCCTCAAGGTCATCGTTGAGACATGCATGCTGACCGATGAAGAGAAGGCAAAAATGTGTGAGATAGTTACTTTCGCAGGAGCAGATTTCATCAAGACTTCGACAGGCTTCGGAGGAGGCGGTGCTACATTCGAGGACATCGAACTCTTCTCAAAGAACATCGGAGAGGGAGTCAGGATGAAGGCTTCCGGCGGCATCGCAGGACTCGATGATGCAGAGAAATTCCTCGAACTCGGTGCAGACAGACTCGGTACCAGCCGTATCGTCAAAGCCGTAAAAGAGCTCGAAAAATAAAATTTTGCATTTATATCGTCAATCAGCGGGATCCGGCAAAAAGACCATTAAAACGGACGGCTTTGAAATAATATTATAATAATCGTAACTGAATTATATAGTTTTACGAACGTAAGGAGCAGATTATGATCGATTATACAGAAGGAGCAGGCTATCAGTATCACGTCGGACTGAGACCGGGAGACATCGGAGAGTACGTAATTCTTCCCGGAGATCCGCACAGAGTACCTAAGATCGCGGCATATTTTGACAACCCGGTCAAGGTAGCTGACAGCCGTGAGTTCGTCACATACACAGGCACACTTGACGGGGTCAAGGTCAGCTGCACCAGTACAGGAGTGGGCGGACCGTCGGCTTCGATCGCGCTTGAAGAGCTCTGCAATGTAGGCGGCAAAACCTTTATCAGAGTAGGCACATGCGGCGGCATGGATATCAATGTAAAGGGCGGAGATATCGTAATTGCTACCGGTGCTGTAAGGCAGGATGGTACATCCAAGGAATACGCTCCGATCGAATATCCGGCAGTACCGGATGTGACAGTAGCGGCATCACTTGTATTTGCAGCGCGCGATCTCGGATTTAAGTATCATACCGGTGTCGTTCAGTGCAAAGATGCTTTTTACGGACAGCACATGCCGGAAGC
>CAMIWY010000185.1 GCA_946402595.1 uncultured Clostridia bacterium | reverse complement strand
GAACGAGGAATTCCTTCAGTTCTTCCTTGAAGAAATCAGTCAGGATCTTGGCGCATTCATCATAACCCTCCTCGCCTACTCTTGACATCATCTCAGGTCTCAGGAATGTCTGTCTGATATACTGTCCATCGATCTTCATTTCATCAAGAGAGTATCCGAACAGCGGGCATCTTGCCTCTACAAGGTGAGAAGCTTTGATCTTGCCTGTTCTTCTTGCAAGGTACTCACGGGTTACCCATTCAGCCTTGAATCCGATATTGTAAACTCCGATATGCTGATTCGGGATCAGAATGTTCAGAGTGTTAGGCGTATTCACGATCTGGTGAAGGAGCATGTTGGCCTGCTTGACCTTCTGTCCTGTAGCGAACGGCCAGTAGGATCCTACGCCTTCAGCCTTGAGACCGCTTCCGGATGAATTGTCAGCGATCGAAGGATTCTTGAATCCGCGTGGGGAGATAAGTCTCCACAGCCATGCCAGTGCAGGCGGAACGATCTGTACGAATCCCATGATACCGTAGTTAGGGTTTTCCTTGGAGCTGGGCGGCATTCTTACGCCGAATGAACGTATATCAACGTCGAGAACCTCATCTCCCGGAATGATGTTGTCGATCATGTTGCGAGGGATGATGACTCTAGGATTGGAGCAAGGCTTTCCGTCCTTCTCTATCGTATGCTCCCATATGAGGCATGTAGCGCCAGGAGTTCCGTCTATGTTGAAGAACTCAAGCGGCTCCTCAGGATGGATGCTGATCCTCTCATACAGAGGGATGTTGCCGTAGTAGTTATCTCCGTCAACACGCAGGAACCATCCGTTCTCAGCATCAGTTATACCAAGCTTTCCCGAGCCGGACTGCATGTCTGAATGAGCCATGACCATGTCGTCTGCTATAGGGAAAATTTCGCAGGTATCGCCGAGATTGAGATAGAATTCCTCTCCGGTGATCGTATGCTTGGCCAGAAGCACTCTGTTGTCTCCTTCTCTTCTGATCTGCTCGAGCATCTCACTCTTTCCGCCGCCGGAAGCTCCCTCATGCATGAATACGATCTCGTTCTCATACGGAGTCTGCAGCAGAGCAGCTGAAGCGTGGTTGGTGATCCATCCTTCATGTTCTCCGATATCCAGCAGGATCGAGAATACACCCTTCTTGGCGCTTGGTCCCGGATAGAGGTTGTATGAGAACACCTCATGGAGCACGTCGGATCTGTAGTGGACTACTGCCTGCTTTCCGCCGAAATGAGTATGTCTGAATGGCGGAGCAACGTATATGATCGAGCGCGGTGTGTAGCCGTCTTCGATATCGTTGATGCTGACAAAGTCCTGGATATTAGCCAGCGCATATGCAAAGAATGCAGCATTGGCCGGGCAGACAACAAGGCATGTATAGCCGTGATACTTGCCTCCGATGCTTACAGGCATGACGATCAGCGGCTGCTCAGACAGCCAGTTCATGGTTGCCGCTCTGAGATCTCCGAAATTCATATTCCATACTTCAGAAAATCTCGGCTTATCTGTCGGGAGATCGTCACCGATATACATGCAGTGAGGATCTCTTCTTCTCATGTACTCCTCGCTGAAGTTTACAGAAGATCCGTTCTTGCATCTGACGACCTCAGCCTCCTGTATATATCCGTGTCCCGGTACAGTATATCCGACGATATGAACACTTCCTCCGGATGTTCCGAAGCAGAGTTCATACAGCTCTTCCTTGCTTTCAGGAAAAACTATATTCGGGCATCCTGCCAGAGCTGTTCTGAGATCAGCAGGCAGATTCATTTTTTCAAGATAATCATTTTTCATAAATTAATTTTCCTTTTTTTAATTCTTCTAATCCCTCTAATTGCAGTGTTCAGAACCGCACTGCGGTTTATTTTACTATTGTATTTTCTTGTATGCAATATAAAATCCTGCTCTTTTTAAGAGCAGGATAATATTCGTTGAACCGGACTGTGTGACTATTCAGCTTCTTCCTCGTTTTCTATGGTCTCAGCCTCTACATCCACAGCGGAGGCGCGCATCTCAGCCTCTTCTTCAGCTTCTTCCATAGCCTCCTGTGCAGCCTGTTCCTCCCTGAGCCTCTCTGCATCCTTTCTTGCGAACTCAGCTCTCACATTGCTGACCTTCAGAAAAACATATGCTACAGCCAGTATAACCAGTAATGCAAATGTTATCATGTGATCTTCCTCCGTAAGTTATATCGATGCACAGCTGACGGTCTAGTAATCGCTTGCCCATCCTGTCACAAGAGAATCAGGAAAATTGGTCAAAGCGTACCTCAGCATCTTGTCGCGTCCGCTTATGTGTGTGGAATGTACATTGATGTGCTGAGGACAGATGCCGTGCTTTTTCATGTATGTAAGTGCATGGTATCCGTTGAACAGACTGTCCCATCCGAGGTCATAGTCGAGATCCACTGTTTCCAGACAGTCCCTGTATTTATCCAGAAGGGCCAGAAAATCAGCATAATTGTCAGCTGCCAGATACCCTTCGTCCCGCGGTGGCGTTCTTCTGTCGTCCAGGTACAGTTTCATCTGCTTATTTCTTCAGCAGGTCTCTGATCTCCTCAAGAAGAGCGATGTCTGCAGGCTTTTCTTCAGGTTCTTCAGGTGCAGGTTCTTCTTCTGCAGCTACAGCAGCCTTAGCCTTGTTGAGAGCCCTGATGATCATGAAGAGCACCCATGCTACGAGCAGGAAGTCAATGATCGCCTGAAGGAAAGCTCCGTATCCGATAGCAGCATTTCCGACTTTGATTGACATGTCTGCTACGCTGAGTCCGCCACAGAGAGCTCCGATGAGCGGCATCAGAATGCTGTCAACGAGTGCTGTTACGATAGCTGTGAAAGCACCGCCGATGATGATACCTACAGCCATGTCCATTACGTTACCCTTGCTGATAAACTCTTTGAATTCCTTTAACATTTCCATTTACCTCTTTCTATACTAATCTAAATTCTGCCTGCATATATTGATGCAGTCAGTTGCATTTACCTGTTTATTGTAATGCTGCTTCAGTACTGCAGACAAGCAAAAACAGGAAAAAACCAGAAAAAACTACATGTTCTCCGGCTTTATCCCCAGCACGCATTCTCCTATATCAGTCTCAGAAGTATCGTAGAACCATACATTTGCGAGCTTTACAGTCAGGCCCGCATTGTGCGCCTTCATGAGAAAATCCTCAATAGTGCCTATGTCGGAGAGACCGAATCCTCCCGGTTCTGAGCGGAAGTGCATAGGGACAGCAACCTTAGGCGTTGTCCTCTTTATGAGTTCGACTGCCTCATCAGCGTCATATGTGTATTTTCCGCCTACCGGTATAAGGGCAACATCCGCATCCTTCAGGAGCTTCATATTATCCTCAGTCAGGAGGTCATCCATGACCTCGCCGATGTCACCGTAGTGTATCAGCTTTTCCCCGGTCTTCCTGTCAGTCACTATGCTGATGCGGTTGGGACCTCTGAGAGCGCCTTTTTCAGGATCATGCCATGTGTCGATATAAGCTACATCATACGGGCTCTCATCCGCAGGGAACAGCTTTACAGAATCCCTGCTGTTGTGGTCAAAATGTTCATGGGAGCAGATGACCTCGCTTGCGGAGTCAACGACCTTGCGAAGACCCGGGATCGAATCCGGTTCATACGGATCGAATACTATTGAGTATCCCGTTTCATTGTCTCTTACTTTAAAGCATGAGTGTCCGGTATATTTGATCAGCATTTCCGCCCTCCTTATAATATCAGCGAAATGGCAGAGTCCATGGTTTTTATCTCACAGTGCTCTGCCCCCTCTTCATACTCACCGTCAAGAGTCCAGTGTGTGCCCTTCTGGATGTCCACTTCAACGTTCTTCGCTGAGAAGAACTCTATCTGGTCAGAGTGCAGCGTGCCGTTAAGCATGTTGAAAGCGATATCGTTGAGCTTGATGATATCATGCGGCATTTTTACAAGAAGGACCTCCATGAGCCCGTCATTCATATCTATGTCCTGCTTGTCGAGCTTGAGGATGCCTGCCACGGATCTTGAATTGCAGACAGCTCCGAACAGGTAATCACCCTCACAGGTGTATTCTGTTTCCGTTCCTCTGTCTGTTGTGATCCTCGCATGGATAGGTCTGATCGTCAGTATATCCTTGATGCCGCCCAGTATGTAAGCC
>CAMIWY010000184.1 GCA_946402595.1 uncultured Clostridia bacterium | reverse complement strand
TCAAGCTGTGCACGCTGATCGCGTATGAGAAGCTCGGAGTCAACACGGGCACTGCTTTCTACTTCCCGGGAGACAGGGAGAACTGCGGAGTGTTCAAGCATGCGGCCATGATGGCTGCGGTAGCATCAATGCAGGCAGCCAAGACTGTAAGCGACAGAGGACTTGCGGATGACCTCAGAGAGCTCGCATTCTTCATGATGGATAAGACGATGCCGTACAGGACTCTCGATGATCCATTCGTTCTTAAGGGCAATCCGAGATTCTGCACGCAGTACAACAATAGCGAGACAGGTGAGAACATAGGACCTATGCTGTCAGGAACCGCTTCATGGCTGACGCTGGGTGTGTATGAACACTTCGGACTGGACGTCAGGAAGGATGAGATAGAGTTCAGACCGCTCCTGAGACCGGGTGCGGATTCACTGAAATACACCGTAGACCTGGGAGATGCATTGCTGCACGTAAGCATCACCGGAAGAGACGGGCACTTCCGTGCAGATGACGGCACGGGATACAGTGCATCGGGTGAAGGAAAGACTGAAAGCTTTGACGGAATTATGAATCGCCCACACTGCGGTGAGTGGAACATAGATATCCGGCTGTAATACTGAGGGGATATTATGATCAGAAACATTATTTTCGACATAGGAAGAGTGCTGATAGGATTCGAGTGGAAGGACTACGTGAACAGTCTGTTCGATGAAGAGACTGCTGAGCGTGTGACTGCTGCCATGTGGGGCACAGGATACTGGAAGGAGCTGGACAGAGCTATACTGACCGATGAGGAAATCGTGGAAAGGTTCTACAGCGCGGGTCCTGATGTGAAGGAAGAGATATGGGAGGCCTTCAGCAGAGTCGGCGAATGCGTTACAAGACGTGACTGGGCCATCCCGGTTATTGATGACCTGAAGGCGCGCGGATACAGAGTTCTGTATCTGTCCAACTTCTCGGACCATGTCATGAGCTCCAACAGAGAGGCTCTCGATTTTGTGTCCCACATGGACGGCGGGATATTCTCATGCGATGTCAACGTGATAAAGCCGGCGGCAGATATATATCTGAAGCTGATCGAGAAATATGACCTTAAGCCTGAGGAGTGCATCTTCATAGATGACCATAAAGACAATATAGCGATGGCCAGAAAATGCGGCATGAAGGGCATAGTGTTCAGAGACAGGGAGCAGTTTGAGGCTGACCTGGGGCAGGCACTGGCCAAGGATTCAGGTCACGACAGGATATCTGTTGTATGCTACGGAGATTCCAATACTTACGGATATGAGCCGGCTACAGGCGGAAGATATGCTCCTGAGATCCGCTGGACGACAATCCTGCAGGAGAAGCTCGGAGATCACTATGAAGTCATTCCGGAGGGACTTAACGGCAGGACAACGGCCTATGACAGACCGGGCGCCGGATGGAAGAACGGCATTACAAGCTTTGTTTCTTGTCTTGGCACACATAAGCCGGTCGACTATCTGGTCATAATGCTCGGGACCAACGATGTAGCAGGAGGACTCGGGCTCACAGATGAAGCGATAGCGAAGGGCATGGAGAATCTGGTGGTTCTTGCCGAAGAGAAGTCGCCTGAACTGCAGGGATATATACCGGAGATAATCGTCACTGTTCCGGCAGCAATCAACTGCAGATGGGCAGATGACAGCCCTGAATATGCAGAAGTCCGCAGGATGATGAAGCAGTCCCGCGACATAGAGCCGCTGTACCGCAGCATCGCGGACCGCCACCTCATACGTTTTGCAAGCGGAGTCGATGCAGAGGTGAATCTTCATGACTGGACGCATCTTACAGAGGAAGGTCACAGGCAGATGGCAGACATCATCTATGATGTGCTGATGAAAGCCCCGGCATCATATGATGTTGAGCAGAAGCTCGTACCATAATGCAGAATGCGCGAACGGGACAGATACCATTTAATGATAAAGGACAGGCTTGTACATATTTTGTACAACCTGTCCCTTTTGTTAGTGTGTTATTACCGCGTGTTATTATAGTAACATTAAGGTGGAATAAGATGTTTGCAAACAGAAGAGCGCGATCAACCTGCGCATTGTGAGAGGAGGAAGCTTATATGGCAATGGTGAAATGTCTGGTATGCGGGGCAACCTTCGAAGAAGGGGCTGACGTATGTCCTGTATGCGGTGTGGGGGCTGAGAACTTCATCTCATATGCTGAAGAAGAAGTTACTTTCAGAAGGGACACTGATGAGAAGTTCGTTATAATCGGCGGAGGCCCTGCAGCAAAGAGCGCGGCTGAAGCCATCAGACAGCGCAACCGTGAAGCGATGATAACCATCGTGACGCAGGAAGCATACCTTCCGTACAACAGACCGATGCTGACCAAGGGCATCGTAACGGATTTTGGCTATAATGGCCTTGCCGTGGAAGGCGAGGAATGGTATCAGCAGAACAATATATTCTTCATGGCCAATACGACTGTCATGAAGATCGACACTGATGCAAAACTGATAGATGTTCAGCTGCAGGACGGCGGTAAAGGCGGTGTCGTGTACGACAAGCTTATTTATGCACTCGGAGCTTACTGCTTCGTACCGCCGATCATGGGGCATGACCTGCCTCATGTGGTATCGGTGAGAAGCATCGCAGACACCGAGCGTGTCAGGAATATAATTGAGGAGCGCAAAGCGGCTAAAGCTGTATGTATCGGCGGCGGTGTAATGGGCCTTGAAGGAGCATGGGGCCTCAAAAATGGCGGCCTTGATGTGACTGTGCTGGAGACAGCGCCGGGACTTCTGCCAAGGCAGCTTGATGACAACGCATCGGCAATGCTTGAAGATATCTGCAACAATGCCGGAGTACATATAGTGACCGGAGCAAAGATCGCCAAAATCACTGAGGATGCGGTAATTCTTGAAGACGGAACCGAATATGAGGCTCAGCTCGTGATCATGTCCACGGGAATGAGGCCATACACGAAGGTCGCTGAGGACAGCGGCATCGCGGTGGACAAGTGGGTAGTAGCTGACTCAGGCATGAGGACGAATGTGCCGGATGTATTTGCGGCAGGAGACTGCATCACAGTCAACGGACAGCCGCAGGCCTTCTGGGCTCAGGCTGTCGCTACCGGAAGAGTTGCAGGCGCGAATGCAGCGGGGGACTCGCTTGAATATGAGAAGCTGGGCAGCTCACTTGTAATGGAAGTATGCGGCACATCAGTATTCGCTCTCGGCACCAACGGCAAGGATCCTGACAGGGAGTTCCGCGCTGTTGAAAAGATGGATCAGAAAGCAGGCCTGTATGAGAAGTACTATTTTGCTGATGACAGACTCGAGGGAGTAATACTTGTCGGTGATATAAGCAAAATGGGCGAGATGACTGAGAGGATCGCAGAGAAAGCAGCTTACGGCGATATGTTCGACTGATCCGCTGCATGCGGCGGAAGCACGCCGGAAGCAGTCAGATGCAGAACCACAGGAGTGATACAGCTCATCAGCGCAAAAGAAAACCGCAGCCTGAAGCTGCGGTTTTGCCTTATAATGCATTGTTCAGATGCGAAGATTTACAGCTTGCATTTTGCGATGTACTTTGCTCCGTCCTTAAGTCCGAGATCGCGGTCTGTGACCGGCTCAAATGACCACTTCGGCGGCTGCGGTCTTACTGCCTGCATTACAGCGTAGAAGTTGAACATTACGATTCCGTAGTTGAGTCCTACATCTGCCGGAGTCGTCTGATCATCCGGAAGAGCAATCAGGCTGATCTGGTCATCGTCAACAATGATCCTGTATGGCTGCAGATTGAGGAAGGACTGTGCATGAGCAATTGCTCTGAGTCCGTCAAGAACGTCGCCGTAAAAGTGATCAGTATCGATATCCTTGCCGTAAACATATCCATCTGTCATCTCATCAAGGGACTTCTTGTCAGCGAATTTAGCGTTATCGGCAGGGTCGCGGTAACCGAATGCCACTACACATGCAACTTCCTTGTCAGTATCCTCTTCAAGAGCGGCCTTGACTGCAGCTGCGTCAATGATTGTCTGCCAGCATGCTGCAAGTCCGAGCTCAGTCATCTTGAGTGTCAGTCCCTGAGCAATATAGCCTGCGTTTTCGAGATAGTGCTCTGCAACATCCGAATAAATAATCATGTATGCAGGAGCCTTGATCGCATACCCGTTATATCCGACAGCTTCCTTGATCTTGTCCCATACGGAGCCGATATAGAATT
>CAMIWY010000183.1 GCA_946402595.1 uncultured Clostridia bacterium | reverse complement strand
CCTTCGTGAACGGCGCCAGCAGGAATATGAACACATAGTAGACTACGAACGACGCAGTGATATATACCGTTTTGGGTATGAGAGCAACTTCGGGTTCAGGCATGAACTCCAGCGCCATTGTAAGGTTGCTCAGCGCGAATATGATGAAGATATGTATGATCATGAACGAGTTGCCGCTGATGGACATCTCGCGGTCGAGCAGATGGTCATACAGGAAGCCGTAGCTCATGAAGAGCCCGACTACTATAAGGAACGCGCAGAGCGATATATACAGCCTCATCGGACCGAAATCTCCCTTGAAATATGTCGATATGGATATGATCATCTCTCCGAAGGTGAATACCACATACAGCATCACTCGCTCGGTGAGGTGAGGGAAGTCCACTGCGACAAGATCCAGCTTCTTACGCTGAAGGATCGTTGCCAGTATGCCGATGACCATCGCGGCAGGTGTGACAGGAAGACCGGTGAAACGGTACACGATCATACCTGCGATTATGGTCACTATCATGGCGGCCATGACACGGATAAAGAGCAACATGTTGGAGCGCTCCCACGGTGTGCTGTATTCAGGCCTCTTCATCTTGAGGATATACTGCACCATCAGGTTGACAAGGATCAGCATCCACGCAATGTTGTACCTGTAGAAGGAGCTCTCCCACTGAAGGCTGGTCCCGTCAGCCATGTAATACAGAAGATACATGTTGATGAAGAGCCCTATGTATTCAGAGAACTCGTTGTTTCCGTATCTGTTGATGAACAGGGTGGTCATGTACCATATCTGGATCGTGATCAGAGTGCACAGCACATAAGTAAGATACAGAGAAGGATCGATAAAACCTCCGCTCAGGTGACCCACAAGCGAATTGTTCCTTCCTATCATATATACGAAGACAAGATCGTATATGAGTTCTATGTATTCTACTTTCTTCTCTTTCTGTTTAAGAAAATCCAGCATTTCAAATTCCCCTCGTTTTCCGATCATTCACAGCATCCGGGAATGTCCCGGAATTGCATTGCTTTCAACGCTTGAATTATACCGAAGGGAGACATGCAAAACAACGATTAATGCGCACCTCCGTCCGTGATGTGGTACAATCATATAGGATGCGGGCAAAACCGCTGTCACAGGAAGGAGGGGAGGATGAGCAGAAATCTCGTCATCTACTATTCGAGACGCGGCCAGAACTATTTTGGCGGCAAAATCGTGGATATAGAAAAAGGCAATGCCGAGCAGCTCGCTGAATACATAAGCGAGGCGACCGGTGCAGATGTATTCGAGGTCCGCACTGTGAAGGACTATCCTGAAGACTACACGGAGTGCACCGAAGTCGCGCAGAAGGAACTCAAGATGAACGCGCGCCCTCAGCTGGAAGAATATCTCGACACCGTTGAGAAGTACGACAACATATTCGTTGTCGGTCCGTGCTGGTGGGGGACATACCCGATGGCGATGTTCAGTCTTCTTGAAGAGATCGACTTTACAGGAAAGAAAGTCCTGCCGGTCATGACACACGAAGGCTCCGGAATGGGTTCCGCAGAGCGCGATCTCAAGAAGATGTGCAGAGGCGCCAGGGTCAAAAGAGGCCTTGCCGTTCAGGGCAGCCAGGTCCCTTCATCACAGGAGACCGTGGCCGCATGGGCAATCAAAAACGCTAAATAATATGACAATGGGGACGGTTCTGATTGTCATATTCCGATACTCAGACCGCATTCCATTCACATACTTAAGGAGGTATAAACAATGGGTCAGATTTTTACAATCGTACTGATAGTAGTCATTATCTATCTGCTGCTGTCCAATATCAGGATAGTTCCGCAGGAGCATGCGTACATAATCGAGAGGCTTGGTAAGTTCAAGACTGTATGGTATGCAGGTCTTCACCTCAAGATCCCGTTCATCGACAGGATCGTGAACAAGATCTCCCTCAAGGAGCAGGTCTTTGACTTCCCGCCGCAGCCGGTTATAACCAAGGATAACGTTTCGGTCAAAGTCGACTCCGTAGTATTCTCCAAGGTCTTCGACCCGCAGAAATACACATACGGTGTTGAGAATCCGATCGCAGGTCTTCAGAATCTGTCTGCTACTACTCTGAGAAGCATCATCGGCGGCATGGAGCTCGATACGACTCTCTCAAGCCGTGAGACGATCAATGCACAGATGGAGGCGATCCTCGACGAGGCTACAGATCCATGGGGCATCAAGGTCAACAGAGTAGAGCTCAAGAACATCGATCCGCCGCGCGAGATCGAGGAAGTAATGACCAAGCAGATGAGAGCTGAGCGTGAAAGACGTCAGACAGTCCTCGAGGCCCAGGCTCACCAGGAGTCCGTAGTATCCAGGGCAGAGGGTGACAAGAAGGCCAAAGTCCTCGCAGCTGAGGCTGAGAGAGAAGCCAAGATCGCTCTTGCACAGGGTGAAGCTGAGTCCATCAGACTCGTTTACGAGGCTCAGGCAGACGGTCTTGAAAAGCTGAGAGAGGCTCACATCGATGAGAGCGTTCTGAGACTCAAGGGCCTCGAAGCTCTGAGAGACGTCGCAGACGGAAGAGCCACCAAGATCTACATGCCTACAGATATAAGCAAAGTCGTCTCGACACTCGGCGTTGTATCCGAGTCGCTCGGCATCGGTGACTCCACACCGGTTGACAGGACGGAAAAGCCTAAGGCAGCACCGGCCGAAGACCCATGCCTTCACGATGAGACAAGCAAAGAGGGCAAAGCAGCAGCCGCGACAGGCGACGACATCCGCATAGATATCGAGAGCCGCCGCAAAGACACAATCTAGTCTGTCTTTTCGAAGCCTGTGATGCAGAAGCCTGCTTCAATTGCAGACAGCACAGACAGAGCATTCATTAAAAAACATACAAAAAGCAGCCCTTATATATCGTAATGCGAGTATTCCGCAGAAATTGCCTTCAAAGTATGCTGCAATTTCGAGGACGCGAGCAGTGCGATATATAAGGGCTGCTTCTTGATTTAAATAAGTTAGAAACTGCGATTCAAATTAGTTACATGCTGAGCACCTTGATGCTCTCGAGCAGGTCTTCTCTCGGTGTGCGCTTTGCCTCGAGTGCCTTGGCAAGATCGAAGTGTGAGACCTTTCCTGCATACTCGCCGATCGCTCTGAATGAGAATCCGTCTCTCAGAAGTTCTACAGCCTTTTCTCCTGCTTCTGTGGCGAACAGTCTGTCACGTACGGAAGGGGAGCCGCCTCTCTGCAGATATGAGAGGACTACCAGCTTGATGTCCTGTCCGGTTTCTTCCTTTACAGCCTTGATTATTTCCTGAGAACTGATAGGGAAGCCCTCAGCTCTGATAATGATGCTGTGCAGCTTGCCGTTGACCATGCCTTCCTTGATCTTATCAACTACTTCTTCAAGAGTCGTCTCGATCTCAGGCAGGAGCACTACTTCAGCACCGCCCGTGATGCCGGAGTACAGGGCGATATCACCGCAGTTGCGGCCCATAACTTCGATAACGCAGCTTCTTTCATGGGAAGAACTGGTATCACGGACCTTGGATATAGCATCGAGTACTGTGTTTACAGCTGTATCGAATCCGATGGTGTAGTCTGTATACGCGAGGTCGTTGTCGATGGTTCCAGGTATTCCGATGACTTTCATGCCTGTCTCTTCTTCCAGGAGCTTGGCGCCTGTGAGAGAGCCGTTTCCTCCGATGACGACAAGACCTTCGATGCCGAGCTTCTTAAGATTCTCGTAAGCCTTCTGCCTGTTTTCCGGCTCCATGAACCTGACACTTCTGGATGTCTGGATGATGGTACCGCCGCGGTGCAGGATGTCTGCTACCGAGCGTCTGCTCATCTTTTCGAATTCATTGTCAATAAGACCTTCGTAGCCGCGGTGTACGGCAAAGACTTCCATGTCGTTGTAGATTCCGTATCTTACGACGGCTCTGATGGCCGCGTTCATTCCCGGGGAATCCCCGCCGCTTGTGAGTACTGCGATTCTTTTCATAATTCGGTCCCTCCTGGTATGCGAATGCATTATGTTCATGTGCGTTGTTATGGTTTATGCTGTTCGGCTGTTTAATGCAAAACAGCCGGTACGTATCAGTATCTTGTTGCCAGTATCTCCTGGATGACTGGCTCGAGAGCACGTACGTCTACGCCGTTATAGTTATCCGCCGCTCTCTCATTGACCAGCAGATGAGTCTCTTCTCCGTATATCCTCTTTGAGTC
>CAMIWY010000182.1 GCA_946402595.1 uncultured Clostridia bacterium | reverse complement strand
ATAGCAGATATCCAGCCGCCTGATTATGAGACAAGAGTAGCTATTCTCAAGAATCTCGCTGAAAAGTCTGATCTTGAAATGACTTCTGATCTGTATGATGTACTCTGCATGATAGCTGACCAGGTCAAGGATAATATCAGAGAACTTGAAGGCGCATATAACAGAGTCATCGGATTATCCCAGCTTCTCAATGAAAAAATAACCGTTGATAATGCCAAGAGCATACTCAAGGACATCATCAAGGATAATGAGCAGGCTGTTGCTCCTGAAAGAATAAGATCAACAGTTGCCAATCACTATAAAATCAAGATTGCTGACATGGATTCTCCTAAGAGAAATGCAGAAATCACACTTCCGAGACAGGTGGCAATGTATCTCTGCAGAGAAACTACAGATCTTTCACTTCCTAAAATAGGAAAACTCTTCGGAAACAGACACTATTCAACAGTTATACATGCAGTTGAAAAGATAGAAGATGAGATGAAGTATGACGAAGAGCTGCGTGAAAATGTAGAAACTATAAAAGCAAAGCTGAATATAGGTAGAAGATAGTTAAATATAAGAAAAATATTTGCTTCGCTCGAGTCCTCGAAGCAGCAATTCATTAAGGCTTCTGCGGGATTCTCGCTCCTCGAAATATTTTTCTTAATCTCTAATAGTTTTTCACATTCTATATAACAATTATCAACTTTGTTTTTAATAAGAAATGAGTGAATGAATGTGTTGAAATTTCAATGTTTTAAGAAGTTTTCCACATTATCCACACTCCCTACTGTTAATACTATAATCTTATATATAAATATAATCCCGGAGGATGACCGATATGAAGATGTACTGCAGCAGATCTGAACTGAACAGGGCTCTTGCCAATGTGTCTCATTCAGTACCTGTAAGATCAACTTCAAATATACTTGAAGGTATTCTTGTTGAAGTAAGCAACGGCTTCATGAAACTTACTGCTACTGATACAAACATCACTATAGAATCCAGCATCAGCGTACAGACCAGTGATGATTTTGCATTCGTAGTACCTGCAAAGCTGTTTACTGCTATAGTAAACAAGCTGCCTGAGGAAGAGATGATGATTGACTATGATCCATCATCTGTAAAGATAATGATCAGATGCGGCGGATCCAATTCTGAACTTATTTGCTTCAGAGCTGATGAATTTCCTAAAATCAGAATCAATGACGGTGTGAATCAGATATATCTCAGCAAAGAAGATGTTAAGAAGCTGATAAGAAAGACTGCTTTCAGTGCTTCCACTGATGATTTCAACGGAATACTCACCGGAGTTCTTCTTGAAATAAAGGATGGTAAGATGAAGATGGTAGGTGTTGATCCTTACAGGATAGCTACCTATAACATCGAAGTAACTAATAATGATGATATAAGTGTTGTTATTCCGGCTAAGCTCATAAATGAAACTGCCAAGATAATAAGTGATTATGGCGAGGATCAGATGAGTTTTGAGATTGCTGACGGAAAAGTTGTCATGAAATTTGACAACAACAGAGTTATCATCAACACTTTCTCAGGTAAATTCATCGATTACAACAGAATCCTGGGCAAGCAGGGAGATATTAATGTAAGAGTAAAGAGAAATGACCTTCTGAGAAGTACAGAGAGAGCTTCCCTTCTCGCTTCAGTACAGAATAATAATCTTATAAGATTTGATATAGACAGTGATCTTATAGTAATCAAGTCACTCAATGAAGAAGGTAATATTGAGGAAAAGGTTGAAATAATAAATGATGGAGCAGGCCTCAATATAGGACTCAATTCAAAGTATCTCAAGGATGCTCTCAGTGTAATTGAAGATGAAGAGATAATAATCAATTTCAGAGACAGCATAAGCCCTTGTGTTATTAAGCCTCTCAAGGGAGACAAGTATGCATATCTGATACTTCCAATCCGTATGAACTGATAATTATCAGTGTCACATATTATGATAATTCTATTTATGGCAGTAATAGTAATTGCTGCCATATTATTTTATTTCTAATAAAAAAGAGTATTTGCATCTTAGTGCGAATATTCCGCAGAAAATCATATTGGTTTAAAAAGATTTTCGAGGACGTGAGCAATGAGATGCAAATACTCTTGATTATTAAAAAAATGATTATTTACAAAGTTCTGCTGCTGTAAGTGCTGCCACCTTAGCATTATTGAATACAAGTCTTATATTGGAATCCAGGCTGTCGCCTCCTGTGATATCCTTCACCTTGGCAAGAAGAAATGGTGTAGTAGCCTTTCCTCTGATTCCCAGTCTGTTGCATTCCTCGATAGCTTCATCAATTGCAGGATTAATTACATCCGGATCCATTGAATATTCATCAGGTATTGGATTTCCTACAAGAATTCCGCCCTTGAGACCGAGTTCGAGGTGAGTATTGAAGAATTTTGCAAGTTCTTCATGGCTGTCTACTTTGTAATCAACTTTGAAGCCGCTCTTCTGTGTATAGAATGCAGGCATATCTTCAGTTCCGAAGCCTATTACAGGTACCCCGTGTGTTTCCAAATATTCAAGAGTGAGACCTATATCTAGTATGGACTTGCATCCTGCGCAGATTACCATAACAGGTGTCTGAGCAAGCTCTTCAAGATCGGCACTTATATCCATGGTAACTTCAGCTCCTCTGTGAACTCCGCCGATTCCGCCGGTTGCGAATACTTTGATACCGGCCATATGTGCGATCATCATTGTGGTAGTAACAGTGCATGCACCATCCTCCCCTTTTGCACACAGCATAGCGAGGTCTCTTCTTGATGCCTTGGTGATTTCAGGGCCTTTTTTGCCAAAATATTCTATTTCTTCAGGAGTGAGTCCTGCCTTGAGTCTGCCTCCGATGATTGCGATAGTTGCTGGTACTGCGCCGTTTTCTCTTATGATCTGCTCAACCTGCAGAGCCGTCTCAACATTCTGAGGATAAGGCATTCCGTGCGAAATGATTGTTGATTCAAGAGCAACAACAGGTTTGCCTGCTTCGATAGCTTCTTTAACTTCCGGTTTTATATCAAGATATTTATTCATTTTGTCTCCTTATTATGTATAGATTTATGTGTAAAAAAGGACCGTCCTTTATGATGCATTATTTTATTATATCTATGTTTACTCCGCTTCCGTTCATTCTGTGTAGAAGTAGCTCAGGTGTGATGTCATTGTTTATTGATTCCTGCACTTCTATTGTCATTGCGGCTGCTGCGTTCGATGCTTTGGATGCTGTTATGAGATAATCTTCGTCATGATTCAGAAGATATGCCCATACGATAGCGGCTGTTGATGAGTCCCCGGCACCTGTGGTGCATACAGGTTCTGCATCGTAGTTGGCTGTTACATATATTTTGTCCTTGTCAGCGGCGAGTATTCCATCCTTATCCATTGAAATGAATACTTTTTCAACTCCCTGATCAATAAGTTTCATAGCTGCCACGGCACAGTCTTCTGAATTATTGATTTTTATATCTGTGAGATATTCAGCTTCGATGATATTAGGCTTGATTGAATATATACCGCTGAGGTTGTTTTTGATTTTAGGTGATTTATTTACCGAAACGGTATCTATAAATATTGGTACCTTACTTACTTCCCTGATGTGCATGAGTGTTTCATGAGTAAGGTTGCAGTCCGCTACTACAGCGGATGATCTGTTGATTATATCTGCGCACTTATCTATATATTCCGGTGTTATGTGACTGCATATTTCCATGTCTGAGAGAGCCAGCTTCATATCACCTTCTTTATCATTGATATACATATAAAGTGATGAGCGGACATCATCTACTTTGATGGAATGTTCAGTATCTATACCATACTTTTCACAGTAATTAAGAATTTCAGTACCGAACGGATCATTGCCGACTGCTGTTATGAGTTTTGTATTTACTCCGAGATTGGCAAGATTGTGTGCAATATTGCGCCCTACTCCTCCGAAAGTAACTGTTATTCTTCCCGGATTTGAATCCTCAGGTATAAGCTCATTATAAGGAGTGCCTCCGATATCAACGTTGGCACCTCCTATTACTACTACATAATCTTCTTTTGTCATCTCTGACTCTGCTGCTCCTTTATCTTGTTGACCCAGCATCTGTGGCACATTGCCGTGTATCTGTCATTTCCGCCGAGCATTACCTGATCCCCTTCTGTGATTATGCGGCCGTTTTCGTCAAATCTCGCATTAACGGTTGCCTTGCGTCCGCATTCACAAATTGTTTTGATCTCTGTGATAGAGTCCGCGAGTTCCATCAGACG
>CAMIWY010000181.1 GCA_946402595.1 uncultured Clostridia bacterium | reverse complement strand
AATGCCCGCTATTAAATTCTATGATCACGAACCTATTCCAATGGAGATGCACAAGGTAAAGATCGTGCAGCAGCTCAATCTGCTTCCGGCAGAGCAGAGACTTCAGAAGATGAAGGATGCAGGATTCAACACCTTCCAGCTTCACAACGGAGACATCTTCATGGACATGCTTACTGACTCAGGTGTTAATGCGATGAGCGATAAGCAGCTCGCAGGAATGATGACGCCTGACGATGCATATGCAGGGAGCGAATCGTTCTACCGCATGCGTGACAAGCTTGAAGAGATCTTCGGCATAAAGTACTGCCTGCCTGCCCATCAGGGCAGAGCCTGCGAGAATGTCCTGGCTGAGAGGTTCGTCACTCCGGGAAAATGCGTGATCATGAATTATCACTTCACAACGACCAAGGCGCATATCACAAGGCTCGGAGGTCATGTTGAGGAACTGGTCAAGGATGAGGGCCTTGAGGCTGTCAGCGATCTGCCTTTCAAGGGTGATATAGATCTCGACAAGCTTGAGGCGTGCATTGCGAAGGAAGGCGCAGAGAATGTCGCCTTCATGAGACTGGAGGCCGGGACCAACCTTATCGGCGGACAGCCTGTATCTGTACAGAACTTCAAGGATGCCTGTGCCATTGCCAGAAAACACGGAATCATCTCGGTACTGGATGCTTCTCTTCTGCAGGACAACCTGTACTTCAACAAAATCAGAGAGGAAGCATGCAAGGACATGACCATCCGCGAGATCACACGCGAGATAGCTGATCAGTTCGATATCATCTACTTCTCCGCCCGTAAATTCGGTTTTGCCCGCGGCGGTGCGATCCTCGTGAGAGATGAGGATCTGTTCCACTCGATGGAAGACCTGATCCCTATGTTCGAAGGATTCCTGACATACGGCGGTATGTCCGTAAGAGAGATGGAAGCAATGACAGTAGGATTTGATGAATCCATGGATATGGATATCATCTCGCAGGGACCGCAGTTCATCAAATACTGCGTTGACCAGCTTGCTGATTACGGAGTACCAATGATCACCCCGGGCGGCGGACTCGGAGCGCATGTAAACGCCAGCGAATTCGTCAGCCACATCCCTCAGGAGGAATATCCTGCCGGAGCACTGACCTGCGCATTCTACATCTGCGGAGGCATCAGGGGAATGGAGAGAGGTACTCTCTCAGAAGAGAGAAATCCTGACGGCAGCGAGAGACTGGCTTCGATGGAGCTTGTAAGACTCGCTCTTCCAAGAAGAGTATTCACACTTTCGCAGGTCGAATACGTGATAGACAGGGTAAAGTGGCTGTATGACCACAGAGATCTCGTCGGAGGACTCAAGTTCGTTCATGAGCCTAAGACGCTGAGATTCTTCACTGGGAGACTCGAGCCGACATCAGACTGGCCTGAGAAGCTCGCAGCCGCATTCATCGCAGACTTCGGCGAAGATCAGTAGGGTATTAATATATAGAAAAAGAGAGCAGATCAGTAAACATGCTGATCTGCTCCCTTTGTATAAAGCGGTTATTTTGTGAAGTGGAAACTGCTCACATTTCCATCATCATCGAGTGCGTAGATATAGTCGCCTATGTAGACACTCCTTGTGAGATAATTCTCCGAAAGTTTGTGCTGATCATAGATGTTCAGCTTGTCATCCGCGCCGAACACGAGGACTCCGGCCTCGAACTGAGGCTCTGTGTATATCTCATCTGAGATTTCCTCAGAAGGTGCGGTTTCTGATTCAACAGCATCTGACGGTCCTTCTTCCTCTATAATGAGAGGCTCATCCTCGTAGTGATAGACGCTGTAAGGTACTGCATACCATCCTTCCTTGCTGTTGACGGTCAGTGCCTTGTGTGTATCCTGCGCAGGGCTGCTCATATCCTTGAACTCCTTGCTGTCAAGGACCTTCGGCTGTGAAGGATCGCTTATATCGAACAGGACCAGCTTGAGTCCGGCAGCATATTCGCCGCCGTAACCGTTGTCGCCTGTCGCATGCCCGATGCCGAGCAGTCTGCCTTCTCCTGCCGGCACAAGCAGGGTGGAGAAGCCGTCTATCTTGACTTCGCCGTCGATCGAAGGTTTTGCCGGATCACTGAGATCGATTATGAAGAGAGGGTCGATCTGTTCATATGTGATCACGTAAGCCTTGTCTCCGAAATATCTTACGGCCCTGATGCTCTCATTGCGGGCAAAGCCCGAGAGTGTGCCTGTTTCCTTAAGATCCTTATCCAGCACGAAGAGGTTGTTTACATCCATTCCGTCACGCTGAGAAGTTGTGGCGATGCGGAAGTATCCATCCTTCTCGTCCATTGAGAACTGGTCATCGATCCTTCCGCGGACTCTGACAGTAGCGTTGAACTTCACTTTCAGACCGTCCAGAGAAGCTCTTACGATCCTTGTAGCTGAGCTTCCCGACTTATCGTCCCATTCTGTAGCGGTTGTGTACAGGTTGTGGTCATTGCAGTAGACTTCTTCAGATGCTCCGAAGATCGCTGAACTTTTGCATTTTGCATCCTTGCCTGACGAGATATCCATCGCGCTCAGCACAATGTAGGAAGGCTGCTCTGGTTCAGGTACGCAGCAGATGCTGTCAGGGGCCATCTCCGTATAGTTTCCATCAACTGTACATTTAGGAAGTACGCGGCCGTCCTTGTATACACTGTCTCTGGTGACAAGGTAGACAATGTTTCCGACCATGCGGCTGGACACGATGTTGCCTGTCTGGCGGAAAGAAGTGATCATCTCAGGCTTCTTCCGGTCAGAAATATCATATGTCGTGACACCGGTATATCCGTCGTCTCCGTCATACACATAGCCGACAGTGATCAGAGTATCATCCTTAAGGAAAATATCATGGACATAGTTCTCGACTTCGCCGGTGCCGATCTTCGACATCAGCTGAGTCTTTCCGTTTTCAGCACTGAGTATAATTACTTCACGGTTGCTGTTTACATAGTAGATGTATTTTCCGTCCGTCTTGACTATATCAGCTTCGTCGACTTCTTCGACCTGAAGATATGTATCAGAATGATCACCGGCTGATGATGAGGATTTTGCTTCTGAGCGTGCCGTACCACTGTCTTCTGCAGCCATGCTGCCCGTAGCAGGGGCGGAATCCTCAGAAATCATTTCAGCTTCTTCAAGAACATCTCCGTCGTATAACACATCCTGCGTGCGGTCAAGGCTGCTTACAAGATGCTCTATCTCTGACTTGTTCTTGAATGTATACAGTTCTCCGTTCTGAATGCTTGTATCAGGAGGTGCAGTTACAGTCTGATAGAGCTGAACTCCTCCGAAAACTGCAAAGACCAGACATGCTGCGGTCACTGCCAGACGCTTAACAACTGTACGGGTGAAAACAGGCTTGCGCGCGGGCTTATCCTGTGAGGAATATTCAGTGATATCTGAAGAGTAATCAGGGGTTTCCTGCACTGGCTTTTCATCAGTGCGGTCAGGCAGCATTGCCATGATGTTCTCCACAGAGAGGCTGTCCGGCGCATGGACATCATCCGCGTCAAATATTGATCTGATATATTCAAGATCTTCAAAGTGATCTGTATTTCTGCTCATTTCCGTCTCTCCTATCTTACGAAAGGTACTCGCGCATTTTTGCGAGACTTCTCGACAGCTTGGATCTTACCGCACCCGGTGTCAGGGACGTTATTTCCGATATCTCTCTGCTCGTCAGGTCACCCAGAACTGAGAGCAGCACTATATTGCGCTCCTCTTCATTAAGCTGTGACAGGGCCTCTGTCAGCTCGACAGAGAGGGAAGCCTGACTGCTGCCTGCGTCTGACGGACCTGATCCGCCTTCCGTGTATATGCGCTGCATGTTTTCCCTGAGCCTGATGGAGTCTTTTATACGTTTTGCACAGCATGCGTGCAGTATGCGGAATATCCATGAGCCGAAAGCCTCAGGCTTTCTGAGCCCCGGAAGCCCCTGCCAGGCTGCAAGCACGCATTCCGAGACTGCATCCTCGGCATCTGAAGGATCGCCAAGGCGGTACAGAGCATAGCGGTACAGCTTGTCCCTGTATTTTCCGTACAGCTCGCAGAATGCTTCCTTGCTGCCGGCTGCGGCAGCTTCTGCTGCTTTTATTTCATGCGTGAGATCTATATATCTGCTATCCACTTTACTACCTCATCTGTAAGCGGTGGCTGCTGTCTGCACCCGGCAGACAGTATGTCCTCTATGAGAGCTCTCATATATATAGTATGGCAAAATGACGCAGGTGTTGCAAAGATTGAAGAAAAGTTTGAAGAAAAGTTTGAA
>CAMIWY010000180.1 GCA_946402595.1 uncultured Clostridia bacterium | reverse complement strand
GCCGCTTCAAGTATATCCGTATACCTGCACAGCGCAAGTATGTCCCTGCTGTAATTGCCTGACTGCATCGTACCCATCACATCTCCGGGACCTCTCAGCCTGTAATCGACCTCACTGATCTCGAATCCGTCGCTTATTTCAGCCATTGCCTTTGCCCTGGCTACAGCGGTTTCTGATCTGCTGTAGTTTATGAGGCAGCAGTAGGACTGCTTTTCGCTTCTTCCGACTCTGCCTCTCAGCTGATGCAGCTGTGCAAGACCGAATCTCTCGGAATTCTCTATAACTATGACGGTGGCGTCAGGCACGTCGATCCCGACTTCGATTACGACTGTCGCAACAAGGATGTGCACCCTGTGTGAACGGAAGTCCTCCATTATGGATTCCTTCTCCTCCTTGCCGAGCCGCCCGTGCAGCAGCTCCGCCCTGTGATCCGGGTATCTCCGTTTTATCTCTTCAAAGAGCTGCATCACAGATGACAGGTCTTCATCCTCGCTGTCTATGCTCGGTGCGATTATATATGCCAGATTGCCCTTGTCAAGCTCGTCTCTGACTATCCTGTATGCTCTCTCCCTGCTGGTCTTGTCGAATGCTCTTGTGATGATCTCGCGTCTGCCTTCCGGGCGGGTCCTTATGATGCTGAAATCCATGTCGCCGAACACTGTCGCCGCCATAGTCCTGGGGATAGGAGTAGCCGACATGACCAGTACGTTGACGCCGCGGCCCTTGCGGACCAGCGTTTTGCGCTGATTGACACCGAACCTGTGCTGCTCGTCAGTTACGACCAGCGCCAGATCACTGAACTCCACATCCTTCTGGATGACCGCATGAGTACCGACGATGATATCCGCCCCGCCTGAGGCGATCTCTTCGAGAGTCTCTCTCCTCTCAGCCGCCTTCATCCCGCTTATAAGCAGGCATACCCTGATTCCGAACGGTGCAAAATCCGCTCTCAGTCTCTCATAATGCTGTCTTGCGAGGATCTCCGTCGGAGCCATCATTGCAGCCTGATGCCCGCTGAGGACACATTTGTACATCGCAGCCTCAGCAACGACAGTCTTGCCGCACCCGACATCGCCCTGCACCAGCCTGTTCATCGGCCTCGGTGATATCAGGTCGCCTTCGATCTCCCTTATGCAGCTGAGCTGTCCGTCTGTCAGTGTGAAAGGAAGACTGTTTATGAATGTGTCGATGGACTTCGGCTCTATCGACGCATCCTCTGATGCCGACTCTATCTTCTGTCTGCTCATCCTGATGGCCAGCTGGTACATCAGGAGCTGCTCGTATACAAGCCTGTATCTCGCAGTCTTGTAGTGCTGCTCGCTTTCAGGGAAATGGATGCTGCGCAGGGCAAAACCCCTCCCGCACAGTCTCCGGTCAGCTGTCGTCCTGCTGCCGATCCAGTCCTCGTCCACGTCCGCACTCTCAAGAGCCGTCCTTATCCACTTTGTAAAGTTGGTTCCGGTGATGCCCGGTACATTTCTGTATACAGGGATTATGCCTCTTGCGTCCCTGTCACTTCCGAGCTGGGACATTTCAGGGTTGGTCCACACCCTCATGCCGTTTCTCAGTCTCATCCGCCCGAAGAGGACGTACTGTGCACCTGTCTTAAGAGTCTTCCTGAGGTATGGCATGTTGAAGAATACTGCGCTGAACACCGTGCTTTCGTCTCTCAGCACACACTCGACCATTGGCCTCCTGCCGCCGAAAGATCTCACGTTCATCCGGATAAGTTCTCCGCAAACCAAAGAATCCCGGTCCTCCTGGGCCCGGGCTGCTGGTACTAGGTTCCTCCTGTCTTTATACCTGACAGGATAATATGCAAGAAGATCGTCAATGGTATTGATGCCTGCCTCAGCGAGCGTCTCCTTCTTCCTGCCGCCTATTCCTTTTATTCTTGAAACATCATCGCTAAGCCGGAGCCTGTCAGACATTCTTCCTGATTACCTCGATGTTTCTCCTTACTATCTGATCATCCGACATGACGCCCTTGATGTTGACCGTAATGATACCCGGATTGTTCAGCTTCAGGATGGCAAAATCATTTTCAATGCGTCTGAATATCTCTTCAGTCAGTTCGGATATGCTGCTTCCGAAAGTGGTGATAATGAACACCTTTACTCTCACGTGCTGCTTCTTCTCATACACTTCGAGCGCATCAAAATAATCAGGGTCCGTGAACCTCGACGGGTCATAGAACCTCGCAGGCTTGTCCTTGATAGGCTTGCCCTTCTTGCTGCACAGGATGATGTCGTCTCCCATGTCAAGAAGATCGTCGATTATCATCCTTTCTATTACGCCCTTGTTTACAGCAATGGCGCCGTAGTCGTTTCTGAGAATTACAGACATAAAATGTATTCCCGGGAATTTTCCCTTTAAAGCAAAAAGCCTTAAGCGCAATGCTTAAGACTTCCGGTTCGATATGCTATCAGACGGCACGGTTGACCTTGCCCGATCTGAGGCAGCTTGTGCATACGGATGCTTTTCTTACTCTGCCGTTGTCGTTGATCCTTACAGTCTGGATATTAGCGTTCCATTTTCTTCTTGTATGGATATTAGAGTGAGAAACTGCATTGCCAGAAGTCTGACCCTTGCCGCATACTTCACATTTTCTGGACATTTGCCGCACCTCCTTCATTGTTGGAATTAATGTGTGTTTTTTTCACACGCTCGAATAATATACCACAACGGTATAATCCAATGCAAGCACTTTTTTGTTCTTTAACTCATCACATTTGCATAGTATAATGTTTCGGTGACTTTTTTAACGAAAGGCAAGTAATATGATCGATTTTATCAGAAAACATCCTCTGCCGGTAGCAGGTGTCATCCTGTTTATCTGCATCGCCGTAGGTCTTTCATTCTACGGCGCGAGGAGCACCGATATTCTGAACAGATCTGAATACAGTGCGTTTTATAAAGACATGAAGGCTAAAGCCGAAGACGGCTATTTCACCGGCCAGGATGTACTTTCAGGCTACATCACCTCATGGGCGGATGAGAAAGGCCTCGAATATACAGTCGATGATTCGGGAAATATCATTTTTACAGATGAAGCCGTAGAGCGCAAAAAGAATGTTTCCCCTACCGTAATATGTGCAAGCTATAACTATGAAACAGTCAGGGATAACGTCTATCTGCTGACCTCCGCAGCCATGATCGCCGGGACCGACCTCAGTGCGGGACGCAAGACCGTCGTATTCGTCAATGATGAGCAGAACACCGGCAGCGGTTATAAGCACCTGAGCAGGAAACTGTTTAAGAATAAGGCCAAGGTCATATACATGGACTACGGCAGCAATGCATATATGTCCAACTCCTCTTTTGCAAGAAAGAAGAGCACCATCAGCGTAAAGGCAGGCAGATACGAGCCTTCATGTGACAGCGCTGTCAGAATACACATTTCAGGACTTGACTCAGGCGTCATCGGAACAGGCATAACCAAGCATCCTGATCCTGTCAGTGCTCTCAGCACCCTTCTCACAAGGCTCAAGAGCAAATCAGCCATATATCAGCTGGCGGACTTTGAGATCGGCACTAACGGTGACATGTATCCTGTATCCCTGGACGCCACCATCATGCTCAACTCATATGCCGTTCCGTCGTTCACCAAGTATCTTGATAAACGCATCAAGGCATGGAACAAGACTTACGGCGGTGACTATGAAGAGCTTGCCTATACATATGAGCTTATAGAAGACCCTGAGCAGATGCCGGAGGAAGCGTACTCACGCAAGGCGACTGAGAAGCTCACCAACGTTCTGTACACACTGCAGAGCGGACTATATAAATATGAAGCAACTGATACCATTCCGGAAAGCCATTCCGAGGGTGACATATACGGCATCAATGCGGTAACAGGCATACGGGCAGCTGACGGTGCGATCATCGTCGACATCCTGACCCAGGCATATGACGACGAATGCATGCAGAAGATCACGGATGATAACGCTGCAGCGGCTGAGCTGTTTGAATGCACTTACACAGACGGCGAAACGGTTCCGCGGTTCCTTAATGAGAAAGATTCCCTGTACAGGACTTTCCGCACGACATTCTACAAAGTGAACCGCACGACCAATGCCAATACAGTGCTCACAATGGCCTCAGACAATTACTTTACGCCATGTTCTTACCTGGCTTCCAGGAATGAAAATGCTGACATCATACACCTGCGTCTCAACAAGGATCAGGCACGGATGATCACCAATTCCATACTCTGCTACATCGCATATAAGGGCAATTTACTGTTCTGATTACAGTTGAGAGGTCCTGAGAGATGTGTTAGAA
>CAMIWY010000179.1 GCA_946402595.1 uncultured Clostridia bacterium | reverse complement strand
AACCAGACTTAAATAGTCATAGCCCGCTGCATCAGCAAGATTATCCAGCGCCTTCTGATAGTTGACTCCGCTTTCTATTACCGCTTTTTCCTCCGATGCAGGTTCAAACTCCACATAATAATAGGCTCCTTGGATTCTGGCACATGAAACCCCTGTATCGCCTACTACATTCGTCGAGTAATCCGCTGGAAGATCTGCTCCTGCAAGAGTGATATCTGAATCGTAGTCTTCAGGAAGTTCAACAGATTCCCCTCTCTTCCTTACTATCCACCCTTTCCCGTACCTGCCGGGCTCGAGTGTATCACTACTGGTCCTGATTGCAGAAGCCGTAAGTCTTGCGGATACGCTGAAATCATTCTGGACTTCATCAGAAGTGTCAGACTCCTTGCCCTTCATGAACTTATAGGTCTCTTCGAAGCGATTCAGCAGACCGGCGCTCTCGCGCGAAACGTTCCTGTACTGGATCATGCAGTACGAGGACATGATCAATGCCGCGGATACGACCGCAGCAATGATCAGATAGATCAACGTCATTGATGTAATGCTTTTTCTCTTTTTCTTCTGCCTGTCCATTCAGTCCCTCTGATGTTTATCTATGTTAATTCACTTCCGCAACCAGGGTTTCCCATCCTGTATCACGTTCTTATATATCATCGTTTCCTTCTGTTGAGTTTGGCCATGGACGAAAGTGTCGGTATCTTCATCGGGCAGATATCGACGCAGGCAAGCGATTTGGAGCAGCCCGCAGCGAAGTGCCTGTCGGTGCAGATTCAGCCGGTGCGGCCTCAGTTGTCTTTACAGCTTCTTCCCCAGGAACCTCCTGAGCAAAAGAAGCCACACTGAAGCTGCCCATTATCATAAGCAGCATCAGAAGAACAGCTGTTAGCCTCCTCATATTGTTTCTTTTTACCTTGTTTCTCATAGTGAGCCCTCTCGTGTTGATCTCTCAAGTTACCCTGTATATGCATATTCATGCGCACTAGATTATTATAGCATACCGTCACACAATGACTTGTTCTTTCTGCGGACATAATAACCCATATATAGTATATATAGAATTCAGAAGGTCTGTCAAAAGAAACAGCACTGCATAACAAATGAACTGTTATGCAGTGCTGTTGTCAACGTCATCAGAAATGTGTCAAAAAGGACCGTCCCCGATGGCACATTATTTCGCAAACTTCTTTGCTACCCTGCTGCCCTTGAGTCTGATCTTGATCTCTCTTGGCAGTGCGTATGGCAGGATAGCCTTGAGCTTGCCGTCCTCTGCGGAGAACATTCTGGATGCCTTCGGATGGTCTCTTTCGAGCTTGATAGCGTCGAATTCGCATCTTGTGGTGCAGAGTCCGCAGCCGATACATCTGTTGACGTCGACTGTTGTAGCTCCGCACTTGAGGCATCTGTTGGCCTCGGCTCTGATCTGTGTCTCTGTGAGAGGCTCTCTCAGGTCGTGCCATGTCTTGGTCGGATCTCCGTCCCTGTGACCCGGCTTCTGTCTTGGCATGTTGTCATAGCTCTCTACCAGGATATCGTCTCTGTCGAGCTCGATGATCTCTCTGAGGTCACGGCCTACTGTCAGCCTGTTAGCTCCCTGATCCTTGTGTACGTATCTGTGGAGCGAGTCTGCGATAGGTCTGCCACATGCGATAGCGTCGATAGCGAACTTCTGGCCTGTTACGATGTCGCCGCCTGCGAAGATGTCTTCTTCTGCTGTCTGCAGTGTTACAGGGTCAGCAACGATCATTCCTCTCGGGCTGATCTCGACCTTGGTGCCTTCGAGCATCTTTCCGAGGTCAGGCTTCTGGCCTGTGCAGTAGAGTACTGTTGAGCACTCGAGTTCAGTTGTCTCGCTGTCGTCGAACTTAGGGTCGAATCTGCCCTCAGCATTCTTGACGCTTACGCACTTATGGAACTTGATTCCTGTGACCTTGCCGCCCTTTGTCTTGATCTCTACAGGACCCCAGCCGCCGTTTACGCTGATGCCTTCTTCTTCGCACTCTGTACGGTCTTCAATGCCCATAGGGAGTTCGTCATATCCCTCAAGAGCATACATGAATACGCTTTCAGCTCCGGCTCTTACTGCTGATCTTGCTACATCAGCGCCGATGTTTCCGCCGCCGATCACGACTACGTTGCCACTCAGCTTGCCTGCCTTAGGCAGCTTATCATTCATGAGAGCAACTTCGTCCTCATTGATGATCCTCATGAAGTCGATACCGCTCATTACGCCCTTGGCATCTGCACCAGGTACGTCGAGCTTACCGCCGCTCTGGAGACCTGCTGCGATGTAGAATGCTGCATAGCCCTGATCTCTCAGCTGCTGGATGGTAACGTCCTTACCTACTTCGCAGCCTGTTACGAACTCAACGCCCATCTCCTTCATGACTTCGATCTCAGCGTCTACTACATCCTTCTCGAGTCTGAATGAAGGGATTCCGTATCTCAGCATTCCGCCGAGTGCCTTCTGCTTTTCAAATACTGTTACAGGATAGCCTCTTTTGCGGAGGTAGTATGCAGCGGAAAGTCCGCCCGGGCCTGCTCCGATGATAGCCATCTTGTACTCATCACCCCAGAATCCGCCGTATTCCTTGCCGCATTCAGGAATGAATCTTCCCTCTGCCTTGAGTTCCTGTGCTGCGATGAACTTCTTGATCTCATCGATAGCTACAGGCTGGTCAATCGTACCTCTTGTACATCTGTCTTCGCATCTTCTGTTGCAGACAGCACCGCATACTGCAGGCAGCGGGTTGTCCTGCTTGATCAGCTCGAGAGCTTCTCTGTATCTGCCCTGATCTGCCATGTTGATGTAACCCTGTACTGACAGGTTTGCAGGACATGCAGCCTTACATGGCGATGTTCCTGTCTCATAGCAGTTGATCTTGGCGTCTTCTCTGTAGTTCTTGTTCCACTTTTCAGGTCCCCACTTAACTTCATTAGGAAGCTCTGTCAGCGGATATTCAACAGCCTGGCCATTCTTTCTGCACAGCTTCTGTCCGAGCTTGGCAGCTCCTACCGGGCAGACCTCTACGCACTTGCCGCATGCAACGCACTTGTTGTGGTCAACATGTGCTCTGTATGAGGAAGCGGACATGTTAGGTGTATTGAAGAGCTGTGATGTCTTGATAGCATTGCAGACTGTAGCCGAGCAGTTGCAGATACCGACGATCTTGCCTTCACCGTCGAGGTTGGTGATCTGGTGTACGTATCCGGCCTTCTCAGCCTTCATCAGCACTTCCATTACCTCATCATATGAAGCGTAGTAAGCGTCCTTGCCTGTTTCGACGATGTACTCAGCCATGTCGCCGACAGCGATGCACCAGTAATCCTCGATCTCGCCGCCGCCTTCGCCTCTGATCCTCTGCTGTCTTCTGCAGGAGCAGACCATGAGAGCCAGTTTGCCTTCGTATTTCTTCAGCCAGTATGAGAGCTTTTCGATGGAAACAGCCTCATTGTTGGCCTCGATTGCCTTTTCAACAGGGACTACATGCATTCCGAGTCCGCCGCCGCCTTCAGGTACCATGTGGGCTACCTTGCCTACAGGAACCATTGAAGCGTAGTGGAAGAACGTAGCGATCTCAGGATGTTCTTCCATGAGCTTGCCAGTCATCAGCATGTACTCGCCGGAGCCTACTACCCACTTTGGTACAAAGTACTGCTTTTCATGCTTTTCGTTCTCACGGTCAAACTCAAGAAGACCCTTTGCGCAGATTCCCTCAGCCATATTGAGAGCCTCTGTTACGGACATGTTGTTTCTCTTTGCGAGCTCTGCAACAGTCAGTTTGACAGTTCTCTTCTTCTTGAAGCTGAGCATGAATCTGATCTCATCTGTAGTCAGAACTCTGTCCAGAAGCCAGAAGTCAGGCTCATCGTTTGAGATCTTTTCAGGCTTGCCGTTCATTCCCAGATCATCGGTGATCATGGCAGCAAGCTTTCTGACCATCTCTTCGCGTTCCTTGTCTGCCACTTCATATGTTTCCGGCAGATAATCGTTGTCATTGAAGAAATAATGCTGAAATCTTTCAGGTACCATAATATTCTCCCTCTCTTATACAATTCATCCTTCTACAAAACGGCGAAGAGCGGTATATCCCCCTCCCCCGCATTATTGTTTATATTTTATCACTTTGCCTGATTCATTCCAATTAACATTTGCCACATGGTCAGAAAAATACAAGAAAATACTGCGTTAATTCTTTACAGGAGTCCGATAGAGTACCGGAACGAGATGCTTGCTGCATAGAAAAACTCCGGCGATTTCTCGCCGGAGCAAAAGTCTAACTTTTGGGGGTCACCTCAC
>CAMIWY010000178.1 GCA_946402595.1 uncultured Clostridia bacterium | reverse complement strand
ATAGAACACGCTGATGTCGCAGTCCTTGATCCGCCCCGCGCCGGATGCGAAGAGGCTTTGCTCGAAGCAGTTGTCAAGGCTGCACCGGACCGCATTGTATATGTGTCCTGCGACCCGGGAACACTTGCGAGAGATATAAAATACCTCAAGGCAAACGGGTACGAATTCCTTGAGTGCACCCCGGTCGACCAGTTCCCATGGACGACACACATCGAGGTCGTAGCGAGGATACAAAAGAAAAAAGCCTGAAAACCGTTGAAATTACTGCATTTCAGCGATTCACGGTTTCTCCCTGAAAAAGCAGAAATGATCAAAAAAACGCCTTTTCGGGACCTCAAAATCGGGCCGCATGAGCAGGGAAACATATCAACAGGTGTAGTTCTGCTGATATGCTAAATGATGCCAAACCATTGAAAACACTGAGCTTGAGCAAATCTTCGGCTCTGAAAAGTGCGGTGTAGTTCACACAATAGCGCGGATACAATTTTGTGAGTACAATTATCGCTCTTTTCATAACAATTCCATACTGCTTAAGGGCACTGGGGATGCATATTCACTGAATAATTATTCAGGCGATGCACAAGGCACGGTACTGCTATACACCGTGTCTTTTTTATATGCAGAATAACAGGTTGCACGTTATATGCAAGCTTTCACAGAATTGTGAACTGACGGATTCCTCGATAAACTGAATCCGGCAATCAATAGGTGAAACCGGAAGAGGAGAACGCAATGGACACAAAAGAAATGAGCTACTTTGACAGACGTCTGCTGTATTCGATGCAGCTTGCAATCATAAGTAGAGCAAAAGCTGAGGGCCTGCTCACTTATGCGGATGAAGTAATAGAACTGGAGAACAGAGTCAGAAAAGCTTACTGGGAAGAGACGGGCGAGCGCCTGTAAATGATCAGGAATCGGGATGAATATTATAGAGACTGTAATAAGTGCATTAGAAGATGCGTCCTTCACTGAAAAGGCTGCAGCGCTAAACGCTTTGGTGGATGCTGTAATTGAAGATAGCGAGAAAGCCAGGGAATCGATGGGCAGGAATATCTGTCTGGTTCCTATAAAAACCATCAAGATGTTTCATGAGCACCCTTTTTATATAGATTACGATGAGGATATGGAGGATCTTGTCCGTTCGATAGCAAAATACGGACAGATTACACCTGGTGCTGTGAGATATGCGGGTGACGGGGAATATGAGCTTCTGTCAGGTCACAGGCGTTTATATGCATGTAAACTGGCAGGTATTAAAGAATTCCTGTGTGAGATACTGGATCTGTCTGATGACGATGCCTGCATTTATATGATAGAGGCAAACCGGCAGCGTACGGGCCTTAAGCTGTGTGAAAAGGGGGATATATATCGGCTCAAGAAAAATCTCATAGATCGCAAGGAAGGAAGAACAACTGAAATCATAGCAGAGGATATCCGGTTGGATCAGGCGGACACCAAACATATTATAAAAAGACTGCTTCGTCTGGAAAAACTGATCCCTGACCTTAGGGAAATGGTCGATGATGGAGAAGTCAGCCTTAGATCAGGGTACGAGCTGTCCTTTCTGCCTGCTCGCACTCAGTGTAAGGTGATTGAGTTTATGGACTACGAACAGCGTAAACCTTCTCATGAACAATGTATAAGGATGAGAAAACTATATTCTGATGGTAAATTAACACCTGATATTATTGGGAAGATTATTTCAGAGGATAAACATAATCAGAAAGCAAAGATTACCATAACAAATGAGAATGTGATATCCCGCATCCCTGAAGAACTATCACCAAGGGGCCAGGAGGAATATATAGAGGCAGCGCTGAAATACTATGAAGAAAAGAGGAGAAGGGGATGAGGAAAAAAGGCACAAGCTCGTATGAAGAGCTTAACTGGTATGAAGCATCAAGTCTTGGGAAGATTTACGTTTCAAGTGAGGTCATATTGTATTCGATCAGTGATCTGGTAGAAATGACAGGTTGGAGCCATGGTACGATAGAAAAGTTATTCAATGATCCAAGCTTTCCATCGATCGATTATGGGAAAAGAAAACTGGTAGAGAATCATGCATTGATGCAATTTCTCTCGGTCAGAAGAGAAAAAGTTAGAAACAGTTATTGGAGGTAGACGTGGCCAGAGATCCATGGATAGATGATGTATATAGCAGGTATGATTATTTCTTTATTAAGAGTTACGTAAGAAGACGTAAACAAGTTGATAACATCCGGCTTGACTGGCTGGATATCGAAGAACTGTACAGGTCACCAGCGGTGGTTTTATTCTCAAAAGAGGAGATTCTTGAGAAAAGCAACTGGAGCGAGGAAGAGGTAAGCCTGTTGTTTGCAGATCGGAGATTTCCAATGACAGAGGTTGCAAGAAAACAGGTAGTTGAAGTCCATGCTTTGATACAGTTCTTTGCCAGGAAGGAAGTAATAAAGATAAAGCAGTTAGAGGACAGGGCTCAGATGGATCTTATCTTTGCACATTTGAAAAAGTAAAAATGGTGAAGTTAAATATAAGTGAAGGAGGTAAAGCATCATGTTCAGACCAAAATTCAAATTCACTTATGATGAAGTCAGGATAATAGTAATGGCGCTGGTCGAACTAAAGAACCAGCTGATAGCAGAAGGCAGATACACTGATGCAGTAGATGACCTTCTGATCAAGTTCGTAGACTGACGATTGTCCTTTCGGCTCCGGCTGAAGTATTACATGGCTCCGTGCAATAAGGTGCGGAGTCAATTTTATTGCAGCCGGAACATCCGGAGGAAGGACAATATTATGAAAGTTATCAAGAAAGACAAAGACGTTATTGCTAAAGAAGAAGAGAGAAAAGAGGCAGACAAGCTTAACGAAGAGTTCTACAACACAGGTATTCCGGAGGAGATGACGGACGATGCTTCCGACGAATCTGAATGGGAACTCTCGCCGGTCGAGGATATGTCAATACAGATTGCGGGATATCTCTCGGAGCTGACATCGGAAAGATTTGCTGCGATGGTCGATGGAATGGAAGTGGATACTATCAAGCAGATCGTTGGCAGGCTGAATGGAGCAGGTCATGAGGAAGCCGTGAGAATGATGCAGGCGATGTTCCTGATCAGTGGAATGGAATATGCTGCAGAAGACCTAGACATCCTGAGCTTCATCGAGGACTTTGATGAATGCGTATACGATTTCTTCATCAATGATATCTTCAGTACGGATTTCTTCGACTGGTTTCTCACAGAAATGTGTCTGGAAAAAGCATATAAGCCTGCCTGTCTGCCACCTATTCTCAGTTAGGAGGTATTGATGGCGAAGACAATAGCTATATGTAATCAGAAGGGCGGAGTCGGAAAGACGACTACTACTTTGAATCTCGGCATTGGATTGGCCAGGGAAGGGAAGAAGGTACTGCTGATAGACGCAGATCCGCAAAGTGATCTCACGACCAGCCTCGGATGGGATGCTGATGCGATAGAGAATTCGCTCGGAAGGCTCATGTATCTTGTGACACAGAACTACAAGCCAGATGTTAAGGATACTATCCTGCATCATCCTGAGGGAGTCGATCTGATACCATCAAATCTGGACCTTTCATCGATGGAGACACAGCTCGTAAATGCAATGAGCAGAGAGAAGGTGCTGGCGAATCTCCTGAAGGATGTGAAGAAGGACTATGACTATATCCTCATAGACTGCATGCCATCGCTGGGTATGATCACGATCAATGCACTCACAGCAGCGGACAGTGTGGTCATTCCGGTGCAGGCGCAGTATCTGCCGGCAAAAGGTATGACTCAGCTGATGAAGAGCATAGACATGGTCCGCAACCACACCAATGACAAGCTTCAGATAGGTGGTATAGTCATGACACTCGTAGACAACCGCACAAATCTGGCGAAGGAAGTCACGGACAAGATCCGGACACAGTATGGGATGCATATCCATATTTTCGATACTCAGATACCTGTAGCGGTAAAGGCAGCCGAGGCATCCAAAGCAGGTATGAGCATATTTGCCTACGACAAGGATTCAAAACCAGCGAAAGCATATGAGCAGCTGACAAGGGAGGTGATGAAGCATGGCGAACGCGAGAGACATAGAGATGAAGCTTCCATCGCTCGATGATCTGTTCTCCTCTCAGGAAGAGCGGGATGATGCAAAGCTAAAGAGGATATATGAGATCCCTCTCGACGAGATCGACCCGTTTCCTGATCATCCATTCAAAGTAAGAGACGATGAGGATATGATGAACCTCGTTGAATCGGTCAGAACGAACGGAGTGCTCACTCCGGCGACGGTCCGGAAGAAAGAGGACGGCAGGTA
>CAMIWY010000177.1 GCA_946402595.1 uncultured Clostridia bacterium | reverse complement strand
TGTGCTTGTCTGCTCCGTTGGAGTTGAGGAACTCTCTGCTTATGTCTACTATTGTCCTGCCGTTCCAGTGCATGACGAGTCTCGGCGACTCAGTCACTGTTGCGACCTGTACGCACTGGAGATTCTCGTCTGCTGCAAGCTGCATGAACATGTACTTGTCTTCAGCAGCCACTACGCAGGCCATTCTTTCCTGTGATTCGGAGATAGCGAGCTCTGTGCCGTCGAGGCCCTCGTACTTCTTAGGAACTGCGTCGAGCTCGATCTCAAGGCCGTCAGCCAGTTCGCCGATGGCAACGCTGACGCCGCCCGCACCGAAGTCGTTGCATCTCTTGATGAGGCGTGTAGCATCGCCGTTGCGGAAGAGTCTCTGGATTTTGCGCTCTTCAGGAGCGTTACCCTTCTGTACTTCGGCGCCGCATGTCTCGACCGAGTGCGTGTCGTGAGCCTTGGATGATCCGGTCGCACCGCCGATGCCGTCACGTCCGGTAGAGCCGCCGAGCAGCAGGACTACATCGCCAGGCTGCGGTCTCTCTCTCCTGACATTGACAGCCGGAGCAGCCGCCATGACGGCGCCTACTTCCATTCTCTTGGCTGCATATCCCGGATGATATATCTCGTCTACCATACCCGTGCAGAGTCCGATCTGGTTGCCGTAGCTGGAGTAGCCGCGGGCAGCTGTAGTCGTGATCGATCTCTGAGGGAGCTTGCCCGGAAGAGTCTCGCTTACAGGTTGCAGCGGATCAGCTGCACCTGTGACTCTCATTGCGGAGTAAGCATAAGCTCTTCCGCTCAGCGGGTCTCTGATGCATCCGCCGAGACAGGTCGCCGCTCCTCCGAACGGCTCGATCTCAGTCGGATGGTTGTGTGTCTCATTCTTGAAGAGGAGGAGCCACGGCTCATCCTCACCGTCAACTGTAACGTTCACTTTGACCGTGCACGCATTGATCTCCTCGGACTCATCGAGCTTCTCGAGTCTGCCGCGCAGCTTGAGATACTTCACTGCAACTGTCGCAAGATCCATCAGGCATACCGGCTTGGTGCGGCCGAGCAGCTCGCGGGTCTTGATATAGTCGTCAAAAGCATTCTGCAGCACTTCGTCCTCGAACTTCACATCGTCGATGACAGTTCCGAATGTCGTATGCCTGCAGTGATCAGACCAGTAAGTGTCGATCATTTTGAGCTCTGTGATGGTCGGCTCCCTCTGCTCTGTATCTCTGAAGTAGTCCCTGCACATAGCGAGGTCTGCCTCATCCATGGCAAGTCCCATGTCTTTGATGTATCCGCCGAGCATGTCGTCTGTCATATGTGTGAATCCGATCAGAGTCTCGACCTCCTCAGGGATGTCGTACTTCTGCTCAAGAGTCTCAGGCTTGTCAAGGCTTGCTTCCCTTGTCTCAACAGGGTTGATCACATAGCCCTTGATAGCATTGATGTCGGCCTCGCTCAGATCGCCGTACAGAGCATAAACTCTGGCGAACTTGACAGTCGGTCTCTCTCCCTGCGACAGGATCTGGATGCACTGCTCAGCAGAGTCAGCTCTCTGATCGAACTGTCCCGGAAGAGCCTCAACGGCAAAAATGCATGCCGCTTCGCCTGCTCCGAGCAGCTTGTACTGACTTTCCGAAGTGTTGTCCAGCTGAGGCTCAGCGAACACCTTGTAGATGCAGTCGTCAAAAAGCTCTGCATCGATGTTCTCAGCATCATATCTGTTGAGGATGCGCACATCCTCGAGGCCCTTGATCCCGAGCAGAGTCTTCGCGTCACTCTTCAGCGCAGCAGCCTCATTGGCCAGCCCCGGCTTCTTCTCCACATATACTCTAAATACCATATAGCTCTCCCATTTCTGTTTTGATTATTATCCGCTGAGACCATTGATCAGGTCTCAGTATACCCCTCGTATTTCACTACTTAAGTGCCTTCAGCGCCTTCTGACCGATATCCACTCTGTAGTATTTGTTGGCAAAATCTATTTCGTCCAGCATGTCGTACGATGCGTCGATCGCTTCTGCAAGCGTCGGGCGTACTGCCGTGACACCGAGGACTCTTCCGCCTGATGTCAGGAGCTTGCCGTCTTCCTCTGAAGCGCCTGCAACATATACATACGGCCACACCTCATCCGGCATGGTGATCTCATAGCCCTTCTCATAGCTGACAGGATATCCGTCCGAAGCCGCGACCACGCAGCATGCCGCTCCGTCTGACCACTTTACCTCGACCTCACTGAGCCTCTCCTCAGTTACAGCCTTCATGATGGTCAGCAGGTCTGACTCGAGCAGCGGCAGTACGACCTGTGTCTCAGGGTCGCCGAATCTGCAGTTGTACTCGATGACCTTCGGTCCGTCCTTAGTGATCATCAGGCCAAAATACAGGCAGCCCTTGAAAGTCCTTCCCTCTGCGTTCATCGCGCGCATTGTCGGCAGGAATATCTCATCCATGCAGCGTGCCGCCACCTCATCCGTATAGTACGGATTCGGCGCGATGGTTCCCATGCCGCCCGTGTTCAGTCCTGTATCACCATCGCCTGCGCGCTTGTGGTCCATCGAACTGATCATAGGCACGACCGTTTTGCCGTCCGTAAAGCTCAGCACAGACACCTCAGGTCCCTCGAGGAACTCCTCGATCACTACCCTGTCACCGCTCTTGCCGAACTTGTGATTCTCCATCATCTCGCGCACGGCGGCCTTGGCATCCTCTCTGGTTTCAGCGATGATAACGCCCTTGCCGAGCGCCAGACCATCCGCCTTGATTACGGTTGGGATCGGCGCAGACTCAAGGTAATACAGCGCATCATCCATATCCTCAAAGGTCTGGTACCTCGCAGTCGGGATACCGTACTTCTTCATCAGATTCTTGGAGAACACCTTGCTGCCCTCGATTACAGCAGCCTTCGCATCAGGACCGAAGCACGGAATGCCGATATTCGTCAGCGCATCCACGCACCCCATTACCAGCGGATCGTCAGGCGCCACCACCGCATAATCCGGGTGCACCTTCTTCGCGAACTCCACGATGCCCTCGATATCCGTTGCTTTGACCGGCACACACTCAGCATCCCTTCCGATGCCGCCGTTGCCAGGCAGAGCATAGATCTTCTCCACATCCTTGTTTTCCCTGATCTTCTTGATTATGGCGTGCTCTCTGCCGCCTCCGCCTACGACCATGATAACCATGTGATCACTCCTTTTGCGCCATTGACGTAATTACTCTCTTGTCTATTATACTACGCCATCGATTGCTTTTCTTCAGGCTTATTATTTCTTAATGATGGAACAGCCTCATTCCTGTGAATGCCATTGCGATTCCGAGATCGTCACAGCACTTGATGACCAGATCGTCTCTGATCGAGCCGCCCGGCTCTGCGATGTAGCTGACGCCGCTTGCTGCCGCTCTCTGAACGTTGTCGAAGAACGGGAAGAAAGCATCGGATCCGCAGCTCACGCCTGTCAGTGTGTCGAGGTAAGCTCTCTGCTCCTCAGCTGTGAATCTCTCCGGCTGCTCTGTGAAGTACTTCTGCCATACGCCGTCAGCGCAGCAGTCCTCTTCATTCTTGTTGATGTATGCGTCGATCACGTTGTCCCTGTCCGGACGTCCGAGGTCAGGTCTGAACGGCAGGTTCAGGACCTTGTCATGCTGACGGAGGAACCATGTGTCGGCCTTGCCGCCTGCGAGCCTTGTGCAGTGAACTCTCGACTGCTGGCCTGCGCCTACGCCGATAGCCTGTCCGTCATATGCAAAGCATACGGAGTTGGACTGTGTGTACTTGAGCGTGATGAGTGCGATGATGAGATCGCGGACAGCTTCCTCAGGCAGGTCCTTCTTTGCTGTAACAACGTTGCTCAGCAGCTCTTTGTTGATCCTGAAGAAATTGTGTCCCTGCTCGAATGTAACGCCGAATACCATCTTGGTCTCCTTCTCAGGAGGCATGTAGTCAGGGTCGATCTTAACTATGTTGTAGCCGCCCTTTCTCTTGGCCTTCAGCAGCTCGAGTGCTTCGTCAGTGTATCCAGGAGCGATGACGCCGTCGGATACCTCTCTCTTGATCAGCTTTGCTGTGGTTACATCGCATACGTCAGACAGAGCTACCCAGTCACCGAACGAGCACATTCTGTCGGTTCCTCTTGCTCTCGCATAAGCGCATGCGAGCGGCGACTCGTCGAGTCCCTCGATGTCGTCAACGAAGCAGGCCTTCTTGAGCTTTTCAGGCAAAACGGTTCCTACTGCTGCGCTCGTCGGGCTGACGTGCTTGAAGCTGGCAGCTGCAGGCATGCCAAGCCCTTCCTTGAGTTCCTTGACGAGCTGCCATGAGTTGAGCGCG
>CAMIWY010000176.1 GCA_946402595.1 uncultured Clostridia bacterium | reverse complement strand
CAGATCGCATACATAAGATGTCTGCTTCAGCAGGAGCAATAGAGTTTCAGCACAGGTTTAGAAATACAAGGGAAAGCTAAGGTATAGCAAAGAAAAGAAAGGACAGAGGTATCACAATGAAGAATTCAATCAAGAAAATGCTTATCATCGCACTGTCAATGATGATGGTGCTCGCACTTGCAGCATGCGGCGGAAGCAGCAGCGGCGGAGACTCTGAAGAAGGCGGCGGCAAGCTCGCTGAGATCCAGGAGAAGGGCAAAATCGTAGTCTGCACAGACGCAGCATGGGCACCATTCGAATATATCGGTGAAGGCGGAGAGCCTACAGGAATCGACATCGAGATCGCACAGGCAATCGCAGATGAGCTCGGCGTAGAGCTCGAGGTAAAGAATATCGCATTCGATACTATCCCTGCATCACTCAGCGGCGGAGATGCTGATCTCGCACTCGCGTGCATAACTATCACAGATGAGCGTAAGGAAGAGATGGCTTTCACAGATCCTTACACAACTGTACAGCAGTACATGGTAGTTCCTGCAGACAGTGAGATCAAGACAATGGAAGAACTCGGAGGCAAGGCAGTAGGAACACACCTCGGAACAACAGGTGACTTCCTCATGAGTGATGAGAACACATCCGGCGTTCTTAAGGACAACAATGTAGAGAACAAGCAGTATAAGGCTCTTCCGGACGCAGCACTTGCTATGAAGAGCGGTGAGCTCCAGGCTATCGTATGCGACTCCGTACTCGCTGAGAACCTTGTTAAAGCTAATGGCGACGCATTCAAGTGCTTCCCTGTAGCTTATGCTGACGGACATGAAGCAGATACTGAGGAAATCGGCGCTGCTATGGCTAAGGGTGATGATGAATTCACAGCTAAGATCAACGAGATCGTTCAGAAGCTCAAGTCAGACGGAAAGATCGACGAGTGGTTCGTAAAGCACAGCGAAGAAGCATCCAAGCTCTAAGGCATGATGCTTAAGCAAGCATAGTATAAAAAATGAAATGCCGTACATAGGCTGCGTCAATGGCGCAGCCTATGCGGGTATAGCGGGGTAACAAATTGTTTGAAAGCTTAAAACAGGGATTCATAAAGACCTTCATCAGGGACAACCGTTACAAGGTATTCCTCGAAGGTTTCAAGAATACGATGATAATCACGATAGTGGCTGCCCTCATAGGCATAGTGCTTGGTGTCATCGTTTCATTCGTTCACTCCCTTGCCGAAAATGCGAGGGACAAGCATCAGGATTCATTTGGCGCAAAATGCCTGATGGTTCTGGACAAGATCTGTGCAGCTTATGTCGCTGTTGTCAGAGGAACGCCGCTTGCTATCCAGCTGATGATCATGACATTCATTGTCATGAGCGGCTTCCCTAACAAAGTGCTTGTATGCTGCATCGCATTCGGCATCAACTCAGGAGCTTACGTATCCGAGGTCATCAGAGGCGGAATCGGCTCGGTCGACTATGGCCAGACCGAAGCAGGACGTTCACTCGGACTTTCCCAGATCGGAACACTCCGTCTGATTGTGCTCCCTCAGGCCATCAAGAACATCCTGCCGGCACTCTGTAATGAGGCTATCGCAGTTCTGAAGGAGACATCGATCGTAGGTATGGTAGCGGTTGTCGACCTGACACGTGCCGGCGACCTTGTCCGCAGCAGGACAATGTCACCGTACTTCACGCTCATTTCTGTAGCGATAGTATACTTCGTACTGGTATTCGGCCTGTCCAAGGCGGTACAGAGATTCGAAAGGAGGCTGGCTAAGAGTGATAGAAATTAAAGGACTCAAAAAAGACTTTGGCGACCTCAAAGTACTGCAGGGCATAGACCTGGATATAGAAAAGGGAGAGAGAGTAGTTATCATCGGGCCGTCGGGCTCGGGCAAAAGTACACTGCTGAGATGCATGAACATGCTCGAGGTGCCAACAGGCGGACAGATAATATTCGAGGGAACTGACCTGACCGACAAGAAGACAGACCTTGACAGCGTGCGCTGCAAGATGGGAATGGTATTCCAGCAGTTCAACCTCTTCCCGCACAAGACCATCCTCGAGAACATGACCCTGGCGCCTCTGTATCACAAGATGATGAGCGAGGCTGATGCCAGGGATAAAGCCATGGAGCTCCTGACCAGGATAGGTCTTGCGGACAAAGCGAATGTTTATCCGTCGACACTTTCCGGCGGGCAGAAGCAGAGAGTTGCGATCGTGCGCGCGCTTGCCATGGATCCGGATGTAATGCTCTTCGATGAGCCGACATCAGCACTGGACCCTGAAATGGTAGGCGAAGTACTCGAGCTCATAAGAGAGCTTGCAAATACCGGAATGACAATGGCCATCGTAACTCACGAGATGGGATTCGCCAAGGAAGTAGGTACCAGAGTCATCTTCATGGATGAGGGTGTGATCGCTGAGGAGAACGAGCCTAAAGAGTTCTTCGAGAATCCTCAGAATCCGAGACTCCAGGACTTCCTGTCGAAGGTGCTGTAGACCGCATCATCGAAACAGTCCCTGCGGATAACTGCCAGCACTGTTTCATACGTATAAATTATTAGTAACAAAGGAGATAAGCATTAAAATGTTCAAGCATACAATTGTAAGGACCCCGTGTTCCAAGATCTGTGACGGTATAACTTCAGCACCTGAGCTCGGACAGCCGATCTACGAGAAGGCGCTCGAGCAGCATGCAAAATACATCGAGGCATTGAAGTCGACCGGTGTTGATGTGCTGGTGCTGCCTGCACTTGAGGAGTATCCGGATTCATGCTTCGTTGAAGACGTTGCCGTACTTTCAGAGAAGTGCGCTATAATCACCAATCCGGGAGCAGGCACAAGAAACGGTGAGACAGAATATATCGTGGATGCTATAAAGAAATTCTACAGCGATGATCAGATCGGCTACATCAAGAACCCTGGAACACTCGAGGGCGGAGATGTAATGAAGGTTGGAGATACTTTCTATGTCGGAGTATCTGCAAGGACCAATGAAGAGGGTATCAAACAGTTTGCTGATTTCTTCGGATCATACGGCTACACGGTCAAGGCTGTTCCTCTGACAGAGGTGCTGCACCTCAAGACCGGAGTCAACTATATCGAGAACAACAAGATGCTCGTTTCCGGCGAGTTCATCGATAAGCCTGATTTTGCATCCTATGAGAAGATCATAGTTCCTGAAGAGGAAGCATACGGTACAAACTGCATCTGGATGAACGGAACAGTCATCGTACCTGAGGGATACGACGCAGTAAAGAAGGCAGTAGAGGATGCAGGATACCCTGTAATCCTTGTAGACACATCCGAGTTCAGAAAGATCGACGGCGGCCTCAGCTGCCTGTCACTCAGATTCTAGAACACGGATCAGCGGCAAATATGACACAGCAAAAGAGCAGCCTGTGGGCTGCTCTTTAAGTGATTCCGTGAAATGTGTCTGCTTTCTATATCATTTCATGAAGTGGACCTGTTTCTTTATTATCTCTGCCTGCTCGTCCTTGCGCCTGTTGTATTCGACTTTCTTTTCTTCGAAGTAGTTTCGGCCGTCAGTGTCGATGGTGACGATGAGCGGGCCGAACTCCCTGATGCGGCAGTGCCAGCAGGCCTCAGGCATTCCGAGGTCGAGCCATTCGACGCCTGTGATCTCTTCTACGCAGACAGCGCCAACGACAGCGTTGCCTGCAGGAAGTACACAGTGTATCGCGCCGAACTCTTTGCAGCCGGCGGCTGTCTTCTCTTTCATTCCGCCCTTGCCGATGATGATCCTGACACCGGTCTCCCTTATGAATTCATATTCGAACCTCTCCATGCGCATTGAGGTAGTAGGTCCGACGGATATCATCTCATAGGAGCCGTCTTCGCGCTTCCTGATGATCGGGCCGGCGTGCATTATCGCCTTTCCGCGGATATCTATCGGCATCTCAAGACCCTCGTCGACCACGCGTCCGTGAACTGAGTCGCGCCCGGTGACCATCTCGCCGTCGAGATAGAACACATCACCTACGTGGAGTGCGGCGATATCTTCGGCGGAGACCGGAGTGGTAAGCACTTTTCTTCCGTTTCTTATCTCAGTCATCAGTCTCTGCCTCCTTTCAGTTCTGCATTATCAGGTGCAGCTGCATAAGGGCTGCATGGATCAAAGGCAGATGGCTCGTCCTTGTATTTAAACCCGGAATGGGTCATGACAGTATAGTTAAGATCTCTGTCAAAACGAATGAGTCCTCTTCTGTGGCTCCAGCATGCAACTGTTACGGCTACACCGAGAGTGGCAGGGTGGCGTGCAGTGTTTACGACATTGACTCCCATGACGGAGTACCTTCCGCCCATTCCCTGC
>CAMIWY010000175.1 GCA_946402595.1 uncultured Clostridia bacterium | reverse complement strand
TATATCAGTTTCTCGTATATCTCATCCGAAAGGATATACATAGCTTTTTCTTTAGCGAGCTCGGCCAGAGCCATCAGTTCTTCCTCTCCGTATACAGCCCCGGTCGGATTGTTTGGAGTATTGATGATGATCGCACGTGTCTTATCTGTAACTGCTGCTCTGATATTATCGATCGACAGGTGATAGTCTTCCGCACTCTGCACAACTACAGGCACTGCCTCTGCAAGTTTTATCATCTCCACATAGCTGACCCAGCAAGGCGCAACAACGATCACTTCATCACCCGGGTCACAGATCGTCATAACCGCGTTGAACACCGCCTGTTTGCCTCCTGTCGAAACACAAATCTGATCAGTTGTGTAATTAAGGCCGTTGTCTTTCCTTAGCTTGGCTGCGATGGCTTCCCTGAGTGGTGTGATGCCTCCAACAGCCACATATCTTGTTTTGCCTGCATCAGTCGCTTCTTTTAGAGCATTCTGTACAGCTGCCGGTGTATCAAAGTCAGGCTCACCGACATTGAACGAAATAACATGCTCTCCTCTTGCCTTCATTTCCGACACCATGCCGTTAAGGGTGCTTGTTGCGGACGGTGTCATCCGGCCTATTCTCTTTGAAACCATTTTCTCTCCTTTTTCTGATCTTCCGCCTTAGTCCAGCTCGAATACTTCCGGTCTTCTCAGAGGCATGTACTGCTTCTCAGCTCTGACTTTGACGGCCTCGTCAAAGTCCATATCCGCGATAACTAGCCCTTCCTGATCATCTCCGAGTGCAACCACATTTCCACGCGCGTCAGCAAATACTGACTCGCCGCAGTAATCCATTTCCCCTTCAACGCCCACTCTGTTGACCATGCATGTGTGCATGCTGTTATGGAAGGCAGGAAGTCTTATCTCCCACTGGAAGACATCGGACGGCTCTGCCTTTTCGTTCGCAACCGGAGTAAAGACGAAGTCTGCACCTTTAAGAGCAAGCGTGCGCCAGCTTTCAGGGAAATGGCGGTCGAAACATACTATAGTGCCGATCCTGCCTATGGATGTATCAACGACTTTGAATCCATCGTTTCCCGGTGTGTAATAGTCCTGTTCATAAAAGTGATAAGCCCTTACGATATGGTGCTTTTTCTGTATAGTCAGGATGTCGCCCTGCTCATCGACGATCATGCTTACAGGATAATAATTCTTATTCTCTTTAAGCGTGATAGAGAAGCCTCCTATTATGTTGTAGTCTCTGCATGCATGACATAGTCCCTTAACATATTCGTGATAAATAGGGATACCGAATTCAGAGATATCGAGTCCCGGGAACTGAGGCAGGTAGTGTGTCAGCTGCCCCTCAGGGAAGCACACCATCTGACACCCGGCTTCTGCTGCTTCTTTAATATACTTCAGAGATTTTTCGTAATTCTCGTACATATCTTCTGACATGCTCATTTGTACGGCTGCTATTTTTGGCATTATTGTGCCTCCTTTCTGATTTTATCTGTTATTTCTTGACACAAGGCTATCACCGTTATATCTTTGAGTAAAGCGACATAAAATCATATTATATGTGACGTTTTGGAAACGCTGATACAGGAGGCATCATATGGATACAGAGAAATGCAGAACATTGCTTCGAGTGCTGGAGCTTGGCAGCATATCGGCTGCAGCTGAAGATCTTGGCTACACTCCATCAGGCATCAGTAAAATGATGGCCTCCATGGAATCCGAACTGGGCTTTACACTTCTTATGCGTTCGCGTGAAGGTGTACATCCTACAAGAGAGTGTGAGCATATGCTTCCTTTGTTTCGAAGACTATCTGATGATTATGTGATCGTCAGGGAAACGGCAGATTCTCTCCTTGGCATGGAGAGCGGTAACATTTATGTGGGGACTCCCTATCCTGCATTCTTCAGAACTTTGTCTCAGCTGATATCTGATTTCTGCAGGCAGTATCCGGGAGTTCAAGTCGGGATCATTGAAGGAATGAGTTCTGAACTTGCAGAAAAGGTGGAGGATAGAAAAGCGGATTTCTGTATTATAAGCAAACGTGAAGGAGATTTTGAGTGGATGACGCTGACAAACGACCCCTTTGTAACCATAGTCTCATCCGATCACCCTCTCAATAAAAAAGGCTCCGTCTCGAGAGACGATCTCTCACGCGAGCCCTTCATAATGATGCATCCGGATGCCAGAAGTGACTGTTCAATATATCTTGAGCAAAATGGTATAACTCCGGATGTGAGGTTCTCATGCAGCGACACTCTTGCTGCATACCATCTTGTAGAATCCGGTCTTGGCATCACACTTGATAATCAGATATTTACATCGCAGTTCAGCGGCAATGTTACCGTCCTGCCACTCGACCCACCATTTGAAATACCTATCGGAATAGCGATGCCTAAGCTCGAACAGTGTTCGCCTGCTGCGGCACGATTTATTGAAATGTCGCGGTCATACTTCTGAATCATTGACCCGAGTTATTCCACGAACCACTTGACTATCTTGCCGGATGGCGTGTGACATCTTCGCCGACACCGGGAAGACATAAGAACTCAGGCTTTCCGGTATCGGCAAACCATTGTACGCCATCCGGACGCTCAGCATAGGTTTTGAAGCACAAAAAACGTGAAGTTGTAACTGCACGGCTAAGGTATAAATAGAGAATGTAACAAACACTAAAAAAAGCCAGTATGCAGACTCGCATATTGGCAAAACATCAAGTATTATTCAGCCCGCTCTTCAAATTTTTTGACGACAATTGCGGTCATCATTCCGGCAGCTGAAAGGATCTGAATTCCTTTGTATGCATCGTTCCGTCATCTGGCCGTTTTTTGCTAATCTCTGAACCGCTTGATTTCACTGCATTTCAGCGATTTCAGGGTTCAACCGGGCGCACCAGCAAAAGTACAAGCCGCAGCCACTGTAATTACTGTGTTTCAGGACTTCAGCCTTTTGCTTTGTCAATCTTAGTAAATGATCATAATGTATTCAGTCGATTAAGAATATCTTTCACTAGTCCCGGATCTTCCAGAAGAGAAATGCCAAAGCATTTCTTCCCCGCATCCTTGATGGATGCCCCAACATGATAAGCTGTCTTTCTATCAAGAATGATGAACCGGTCATGGAAAGTCTGTGCCTTCTTTACCGTCAGAGTCGGATACTGCGCGTTGAAGCTGGCCACATCTTTGTTTGTTAGCTGCGCGCTTGTATATGTGTAAATCTTCACATCCACACCGGCATTTTTCTTCGCAAGGATGTTCAATGTATCAAGATTGACATATCCGTCAATCAGAATTATTTCGCTGGAGGCTTTCTGGATAATAGCTGTAATGAAGCTATAAGCATCGTATATCTGGCCATCAAAGAATATTTTCTGCTCTGATTCTGCATGATCCTCGATATACTGAAACACCTTGTAAAATTTCTCGTCTGTGCTTTTCTGATAATCAAGCTGCTTCAGTTCTATATTGCTGATTTTTTCAAACAGTAAAGCATTGTTGGCGATAAATCGCCGCATCTCGACAAATGTGTTCATGATTCTAATAGACATCTGAACAGCTGCCTCACTTCGAAGAATTCCAGAAAGCATTGCTATTCCCTGTTCTGTAAACATATACGGCCGATATCTCCTGCCGCCTCTGGTGTTTGAGGTCACAATTTGTGACCTCAAAGAATCGAATTCCTCTTCTGATAATTGAAATCTGAACTCCTCAGGAAATCGCTCTTTGTTTCTGCCTACAGCTTGATTGAACGCTTTTGTCTCCACGCCGTAAAGTTCAGCGAGATCAGAATCAAGCATTACCTGTTGACCGCGCACAACATAAATCATACTTTTAATGTCTCTTGAGTCTGATAGACCAGGAATTATTCCTGCTGATTGTTCTTTTTGATTATTCTTCATATTAGCCTCCGTCTTTGACATCACAACCTAGGTCTCTAACAGCTATATGCTATAGAAATAAAAAAGCATCAGGACAACGTGCCTGTATCACGTTTATCCTGACGCACTCATACCTGCGACTGGTCCGGCCGGAAAAGACCTACCGTATTCAATAATGTAAGGATATTATATCATCCTCATATAGTCTTTCAACGATTATTTTTCTAAGCTATTATTTGACGACAATTGCGGTCATCGTTCCGTCATCTGAAAGGATCTGAGTTCCTTTGTATGCATCGTTCGTGAATAACAGCTTTTTTGTTAAACTCTGAAGCGCTTGATTTTACTGCGTTACAGCGATTTCAGGGTTCAACCGCGCGCACCAGCAACAAGGAGGGGCCCGCCTCTGTAAAGCAGTGGCGGGAAGATCCCTTATTGCATGCACCACGAATGAGTCAGGGGACTCATTCGTCC
>CAMIWY010000174.1 GCA_946402595.1 uncultured Clostridia bacterium | reverse complement strand
GACCGACAGCATCAAGATATACAACATAGAGCCGGATGTCCTGGATTTTGCCATCGACTACTGCATAGGAATAGACAAGACGAGTATCGACTATATATGCAAAGTGGCTCTCCGCTGGACGGAGGAAGGTGCACGGGATGTCGGTGCTGTCAAACAGATGCTGGACAAAAGGAGCAAGCGGAACGATGCGTACAGGAAGGTTTTCGCAGAGCTCGGATTCAGCAGACTGCCTAATCCTGCGGACCGCGAGATAATGGACCGCTGGTTCGACGAGATGGGATGCACTCTGAAAGATGTCCTCGATGCGTGCAAAGCGGCAGGCGGGGTGAGAGATCCTAACCTGAGATACGTGAACAAGGTGCTGGAAAACAGGATCCTGGAAAAGGGAGGGATCAACACCAGGGCCGAGCAGACACGAAAGGCGTCAGCGGAACAGTCCGTACAGACAGGACAGCCGGCGGAAGCGCAGGAAAGCGCCAGAGTCAGCCGTAAGGTACTCCGCGACTATTACGACTATATCAGGAACGAAGGAGAAAAAAACCGCAAGGCAAGGCTCACCGAGGTAATGAACAGGATCCCGGAAATGCGGGACATATTCTCTGCCGAGACACAGATAAACAGTCTGGTCATCACAATGAAACCGGGTCCTGACGCAAAGGACAAGAGGCAGAGACTCAAAGACAGAAGACAGGAGATAGAGGAGAAGAAGAAAGAACTCCTCGCACAGAACGGATATCCTGAGGATTATCTGGACAGGAAGTACAGATGCAATATCTGCAAGGATACCGGATACACAGATGAAGGAAGGGTCTGCACATGCGCTAAGGAACGTGCAGAAGAGGCATATGAATGGATCAGCAGAACAGGGAACCGCTGACAGAAGATATCAGAGAAGAAAAAAAGGATAACGTGAACGATGCGGCAGAGCAGGCGCAGCCTGTGCCGGTATATGCAGAGAGAGCCGAGACAGTACTGCCTGAGGCAGACGGGGATGAGCTGAAGGCTCTGGCTTTGTCGTACGCAAGATATCTGGCAGAGCATGATATGCGCCCGGGAGATCCTACCTTCACCGACGCTGAAGAAGTTATGGAGGAACCGGCAGAGCAGGAAACAGCCGCTGAGAAACCTGCCGCAGAGGATAAGAAGGAAAAGAAGAGTACCGCGAAGAAGAAAGCGTCAAACGTAAGGCCTTCCATATTCACAGCCACACAGGCGGAGCCGTCTGAAGCTGAGCTGCGGAAAATCGAGGCATCCCTTGCAAAGAACGAGAAGAAGTATGCTAAGGCCGGAGCCGTCATGGATCTGCATGACAGACTCCAGTCAGGCATAGATGCAGCGGCAGCCGGAGCCGGAAGGGATTTTGTCGCGGCCAGCCACAGGATCGCTTCAACATACAGACAGTCAAGAAGGCTCATAGGGGGCGCTATGCTTGTCATAGGCATACTTGCTGCCGTTGTGCTCGTAATATTCGACAGATATACGGTATATGAATACGCATATAACGGCAAAGTTCTCGGTTATGTAGCCAACCAGGAGGACGTCACCGACGTACTGGATATTGCAGGTACCATGCTGACCGAGAATTCTTCCGGAGAGAATGAAATAAAGTTCACGGCCAATCAGAACGTGACTTTCAAACAGGTCGATGCACGCGGCAAGAGTACTGACGATGCAGATACTGCAGTAAACAAGCTCGTATACATGACTGACATCGAGACGGAAGCATCAGGTGTCTATGACGGGAACGAACTTGTTGCGATCGTAAAGAACGATGAAGATGCTGAAAACCTGCTGCTTCAGACAAAGGATTACCTGAGTACTCCTGATGAAGGAATGGAGCTTGTATCAGCTGACTTCACTAATAACCTCGAGATACGCCCGGTCAACGTGCTTCTCACAAGCGTACAGAGCAATTACGACGCAATGGCGAAGATGACCGAGGGCGGAACGATGGAGATCTATCATATCGTTGAAGAGGGTGAGACCCTGAACACTCTCGCGCAGACCTTCGGCGCAGACCCGGTGAACATTTTCAACGAGGATAACAGTGAAGTCGCAGAGGAGGTCCTTCCTGGTGACACTGTATGCATACATGAAGAGGTAGAACCTGTAAGCGTCAGGATGGTCGAAGAAGGAAGAATGAAAGAGACCATCGAATATGAGACCGTCAAGAAGGAGTCGGACGATTACTACAAGGGTGATACATATACCTCACAGGAAGGTGTGGACGGAGTACAGATCTTCGATGGAACCATCACCAAGGTTGCAGGAGAAGTAACGAAGAGAGACGGCGATACTGAGGTCATCAGAGAGAAGCAGGACAAGATAATCCTTGTCGGAACTGCTGAAAGACCTAAGACTGCTCCTACGGGAACATTCGCAATGCCGATCCAGCGCTATACCCTCTCATCCAACTTCGGATACAGGTGGGGACGTCTGCATTCAGGTATTGACATGGCAGCTCCGACCGGAACTCCGATATACGCTTCCGACGGCGGAACTGTCGTCAGAGCAGGCTGGTACGGCGGATATGGTCTGTGCGTAGACATCCAGCATGATGATGGCAAACAGACCAGATACGGACACTGCAGCAGACTGCTTGTTAATGCCGGAGATAAGGTATATCAGGGACAGAATATAGCACTGGTAGGTAATACCGGACACAGCTTCGGATCACACCTGCACTTCGAGATCCATCTCAACGGATCACCTGTCAACCCGAGACCGATACTCGGAATCTAGCGCGGCGGGAACCGGAGGAACAATAAGTTGTCGAGACTAAGAAGAAATCACATAAGCAGAACTCAATACAGCGACCCAGTCATTCAGACAGATGAGATGCAGAATCTCTCCGAGGAGGACCGGGAGCTTGCTGCGAGAATAGAGCAGAGGAGAAATGCAAACAGAAGAACCGTGGTCCGCAAGAAACGGAGACGTGTTGTGTTGCTTGTCCTCATTTTTGCCGTGCTCCTGACAACGTGTACACGCGAGATAGTAAGGCTCAAGGCTGAGAACCGGGCGCTGAAAAAACAGCATGCCCAGCTTGAAGAAGAGAGAGACAGACTGACGAAGGAGCTCGGGCGTGTAGGCGACAGGGACTATATCAAGGAGCAGGCGCGCAAGCAGCTTAGACTGCTTGATCCGGGAGAGAAGATGTTCGTCTTTGAGGACGGAGAAGCACCGTCAGATGATGAAGCAGCGGCAAAGGATGCGGAAAAGGACGGAAAATCATCTGAAGAGACTGAAGAAACAGAGGAGGAAAAATCCTCTGATGAGTAAGGAACAGAGTAACGACAGGATCAGGACCGGAATGGCCATCATTGTTGAAGGAAAGGACGATGTTGATGCTGTTTCCAGGGCAGCGGATGACCTGATAATACCGACACATGGCTTCGGTATCAGGGAAACGACCTGGGAAGTAATGGAAAAGGCATACAGGGAGATCGGGGTCATAATCCTCACCGATCCTGACCATGCAGGCGAAGCCATAAGACGCAGGCTGACGGAGAGATTTCCTGATGCAGTCCAGTGCTACATGGCAAGAGAAGAAGCCGAAAAGGCTGATGACATAGGGATCGAGAACGCCCGGCCTGAAGACATAAGAGCAGCACTTGAAAAAGCTCTTGAGCTGCACGGCACTGCTGCCGGCAGAGACAGCGGAGTAGGAGCAGATGGATACAGGGAGGTAACCATGAGTGACCTCACAGCTCTCGGTCTGTCCGGAACAGAAGGAGCCGCAGAGCTCAGAAACGCTGTATGCCGTGAACTCGGCATCGGATACTGCAATGCACGCATGCTGCTGACAAGACTCAGGGGATTCCGCATAGGATATGAGGTGCTGGCAGAAACTGCTGCAAAAAGCAGAGAATCGATGCAATAGAAGTTCTCACTTCCCGGAAAACGGAGCATAAAGACAGGAACTTAATGAAAAAAAGCAAGAACCATAAAAACAACAATAAAGTAAAGGGCAGAGCCCCTGCGGGCGTCGGTGTAAGGCCGTCAAAGAGCCTTGGACAGAACTTCCTCATTGATGAAGAGGTCATAGAGGCAATCGTTGACGGAAGCGGTGTCACTGAGGACACTCTGGTCATTGAGATCGGACCGGGAACCGGCGCGCTGACGCTTCCTCTTGCGGAAAGAGCGGGAAGAGTCGTTGCTGTCGAGCTGGATGAGAGGGTCATACCGGGCCTCAGGGTCAAGACCTTCAGCCTCGGAAATGTAGAGATCATTCACGAGGACATTCTGAAGATAGATCTGAGGGAGCTCATAGACAGGGAACTCGCAGAATACGGTCTCAAAGAGGTCAGGATAGTAGGAAACCTGCCGTATTACATCACAACA
>CAMIWY010000173.1 GCA_946402595.1 uncultured Clostridia bacterium | reverse complement strand
GCACTCTCCGCTAAGGTTGCTGACAACGAGCTGATCGTAGTAGACGAGTTCAAGTTCGCAGAGCCTAAGACCAAGGAAATGATCAAGGTTCTCGAGAACATCAAGGCTGACAAGAAGGCACTGATCGTCATGGACGAGAAGGATGAGAACGTAGTTAGATCCGCTCACAACATTCCTGGCGTCAGAACAGCACTCGTAAGCACAATGAACGTATATGAGATCGTTAACCATTACACTCTCGTGCTCACAGAGGCAGCTGCCAAGAAGATCGAGGAGGTATACGCATAATGAAGACCGGATACGATGTAATCATCAGCCCTATCATCACTGAGAATACAATGGATATGGCAGCTGATAAGAAATATGCGTTCAAAGTAGCCAAGGATTCCAACAAGACTGAGGTCCGCAAGGCTCTCGAAGAGATCTTCGGCGTAGATGTTGCCAAGGTAAACATCGTGAACGTAAGCGGCAAGAAGAAGAGACTCGGAAGAACATTCGGAACAACAGCTTCCTATAAGAAGGCAGTTGTTACACTCACTCCTGACAGCAAGGAGATCGAGCTCTTCCAGGATATGTAATTAAGGAGGCAGTAAGAAATGGGAATCAGGAAATATAAACCAACTACCCCGGGTCTTAGAGGAATGACCGTCTCCACATTTGAGGAGATCACAACCGATAAGCCGGAAAAGTCTCTTACCGTCACACTCAAGAAGCATTCCGGAAGAAACGTAAGAGGCAAGATCACCGTCAGACACAGAGGCGGCGGTTACAGACCTAAGTACAGAATCATCGATTTCAAGAGAAATAAGGATGATATCCCTGCAACAGTAAAGACAATCGAGTACGATCCTAACAGAACAGCTAACATCGCACTCGTTGTATATGCAGACGGCGAGAAGAGATACATCATCGCTCCTAACAAGCTGAAGGTCGGCGATGTTATCGAGTCGGGCCCTAACGCTGATATCAAGCCGGGCAACGCGCTCCCGATCGCAAACATTCCTCTCGGTACTATCATTCACAACATCGAGCTCAAGCCTGGCAAGGGCGCTCAGCTCGTAAGAGCTGCCGGAAACGGTGCACAGCTCATGGCTAAGGAGGGAGCTTACGCACAGGTAAGACTTCCGTCCGGCGAAGTAAGAATGGTAAGCATGAACTGCAGAGCTACTATCGGAGAAGTCGGCAACATCGATCACGGCAACATCCAGATCGGTAAGGCTGGCCGCAAGAGACACATGGGTTGGAGACCTACCGTAAGAGGTTCTGTTATGAACCCTAACGATCACCCACACGGCGGTGGTGAAGGAAGAGCTCCGATCGGACGTAAAGGTCCTGTTACTCCATGGGGCAAGCCGACACTCGGATACAAGACACGTAAGAAGAACAAAGACTCTAACAAGTACATTGTTAAGAGAAGAAACGGCAGATAGGGAGGATCAGATTAATGGGAAGATCGCTTAAGAAAGGCCCATTCGTTGATAAGAAGCTTCTGAAGAAGATCGAAGAGATGAATGCAGCCAACGAAAAGAACGTAATCAAGACATGGTCCAGACCATCCACAATTTTCCCTCAGATGATCGGCCACACAATCGCTGTTCATGATGGACGCAAGCATGTGCCTGTATACATCACAGAGGATATGGTAGGACACAGACTCGGAGAATTCGCTCCGACCAGAACATTCAAGGGTCACTCCGGTGACAGAAAAATGTAATCAGTAACAAGAAAGGAGAAGCTAATACTATGGAAGCTAAAGCAGTAGCCAAGTATGTAAGAATGTCTTCAAGCAAGCTCAAGCCTGTTACTGATCTGGTAAGAGGCAAGGACCTGAACGAAGCACTTACAATTCTGAAGTTCACACCTGGCAAAGGTTCTGAACTCGTAGAAAAAGTAGTACAGTCCGCAGCAGCAAATGCTGAGAACAATCACGACATGAACCCTGACAATCTCTACGTAGCAGAGATCAATGCAAACCAGGGACCTACAATGAAGCGCTGGAGAGCCGGTGCTCAGGGAAGAGCAGGAATGATCCTCAAGAGAACAAGCCACATCTTCGTTACTCTTAAGGAAAAGGAAGTAACACCTGCCAGGGCAACAAAGTCCGAAGAAACTGATAAGGAGGAGGTTCGCTAATGGGTCAGAAAGTTAATCCACATGGAATGAGAGTTGGAATTAACAAGGATTGGAGCTCGAAGTGGTATGCAGATAAGAGCAACTTTGCGGATTTCCTTGTAGAAGACAATCAGATCAGAGCATTCGTTAAGAAGAAACTGTATAACGCAGGAGTATCTAACGTAGTTATCGAGAGAGCAGCAGCTGACAAAGTAAGAGTCATCGTTATGGCTGCAAGACCTGGTATGGTCATCGGCAGATCCGGCGAGGGCATCGATGAGTTCAAGAAGCAGCTCGTTAAGATGACAGGCAAGACTGTAGAAGTAAGCATCGAGGAAGTAAGAAGAACTGAGCTCGACGCACAGCTCACAGCTGAGAGCGTTGCACAGTCCCTCGAGAGAAGAACTTCTTTCAGAAGAGCTATGAAGCAGCCTATCAGCCGTACAATGAAGGCTGGTGCAAAGGGCATCAAGATCGTATGCTCCGGCAGACTCGGCGGAGCTGAGATTGCAAGAAGTGAGAAGTACAGCGAGGGTAACGTTCCGCTGCACACTCTCAGAGCAGACATCGACTATGGTTTCGCAGAGGCTGATACAACTTACGGCAAGATCGGCGTAAAGGTTTGGATCAACCACGGCGAGATTCTCGACAAGGGCCTGAAGGATGCTGTTCCTAAGGCAGAGAATGACAGACGCGACAAGAAGTCCAGAAGAAACGACAAGAGAGACAGAAGGTCCGCTGGCAGATCTGACAGAAGAGAAGGAAGAAGATTCGACGGCCGTGAAGCTAAGCCTGAGGTTAAGCCTGCAACAACAAGAGTTCGCAAGGCACCTAAGGTAGAGGCAGCTCCTGCTCCAGAGGTTCAGGCAGAAGCAACTCAGGAGACAGAAGCATAATAATATAGAAGAAAGGAGAACTCGCCATGTTAATGCCAAAACGTGTTAAGCGTAGAAAACAGCACCGTGGCAGAATGAAGGGTATTGCCACAAAGGGCAATTACGTAGCATACGGAACATATGGACTTATGGCTGACGACCGCGGCTGGATCGATTCCAAGCAGATCGAGGCTGCCAGAGTAGCTATGACAAGATCCATCAAGAGAGGCGGTAAGGTTTACATCAAGATCTTCCCGCATAAGCCAGTATCAAAGAAGCCTATCGGAGTACGTATGGGATCCGGAAAGGGCGCACCTGAGTACTGGGTAGCAGTAGTAAAACCGGGCAGAGTAATGTTCGAAATCGAGGGCGTTACTGAAGCACAGGCTAAGGAAGCTATGAGACTTGCTGCTCACAAGCTCCCTATCAAGTGCAAGTTCGTAGTTAAAGGACAGGAAGGAGGAGCGCAGTAATGGACCTGAACAAGATCAGAAAGATGACAGATCAGGAAAGAACTGCTGAACTCGAAAGAATGAAGCAGGAGCTCTTCAACCTGAGATTCCAGCACGTAACAGGACAGCTGGAGAATCCTGTAAGGATGAGAGAAGTCAGAAGAGACATCGCAAGAGTTAAGACCATCATGAGAGAGAATGAGCTTAACAAGAACGCTTAAGGAAAGGAGGACAACTGACAATGGAAAGAAACAGAAGAAAGACCAGAATCGGAATCGTAACAAGCGACAAGATGGATAAGACTATCGTAGTTGCTACAGAAGAAATCGTCAGACACCCTCTTTACGGAAAGGGCGTCAAGAGAACTGTTAAGTTCAAGGCTCACGACGAGCAGAACGAGTGTGGCATCGGCGATAGGGTAATGATTATGGAGACAAGACCTCTGTCCAAGGACAAGAGATGGAGACTTGTCAAGATCGTTGAGAAGGCTAAGTAAGGAGGCAACGCAATATGATTCAGACTGAAACAAGACTTAGAGTTGCCGACAATTCTGGAGCTAAGGAACTGCTCTGCATCAGAGTTCTTGGCGGAACAGGCCGTAAGTATGCGAACATCGGAGACGTCATCGTATGTACCGTTAAGGACGCTACACCGGGTGGAGCCGTTAAGAAGGGCGACGTAGTAAAGGCAGTTGTTGTTAGGACAAAGCGCGGCACAAGAAGAGCTGACGGTTCTTACGTTAAGTTCGACCAGAACGCTGCAGTTATCATCAAGGACAAGAACGACAAGAACCCTGTAGGTACACGTATCTTCGGACCTGTCGCAAGAGAGCTGAGAGATAACGGCTTTATGAAGATCGTGTCATTGGCACCAGAAGTACTGTAGGAGGTGTAGTGATGCAGATTAAGAAAGA
>CAMIWY010000172.1 GCA_946402595.1 uncultured Clostridia bacterium | reverse complement strand
AGCGCAGATGTAAGTGCAGAGGCTGCACCTGCAGCTGACGGTGAGATCTCATTCGACGTCGAGATGGAAGTGGCAAAACAGCATGAGGAGCTGAACTCCAGATTCCCGCAGGAAGAGGCAGAGAGCAAAACATCTCAGAAGAGTTCCTCAAAGGCGGCCAAGGCAGACGCAGAGGAAGAGGAGGGCGGACGCTCGCTCGGAGACATGGCTGACAGCTTCCTCGGAAAGAGCGGGACCAGACAGGTCATGAGATCGACCGGAGGATCGATCGGAAGAGAGATTGGCAAGACCATCGGCGAGGCGGTCCTCGGCAAGAAGGGCAGAACGATCGGAGGCAACATCGGATCCGCGATCGGAAGAAATCTCTTCGGAACGCTGACTAAGAGAAAATAGGAGGGAAGACATGCCGCTGACCAAGAAAGACATTACAGATCTTCTGGATTCGAAGAAGATAGAGTATGAGATCGTAGAGCACCAGCCTGTATACACCATAGATGAGATGCTCGAATGCGAGATACCTCATCCGGACCAGATAGCGAAGAACCTCTTCATCAGAGATGACAAGAAGCGGAAATACTATCTGATCACATGCCTCGAGGACAAGAAGATCAACCTCAAGGAATTCAGAAAAGAGCACGACACGCGTCCTCTGACCTTCGCATCCGAGGATGATCTGATGGCCAAAATGGGGCTGTACCGCGGTGCTGTCACGCCTTTCGGCATCCTCAATAACGAAGAAAAGGATGTCATCGTCTTCCTCGACAGGGACTACGAGAATAAGATCATGGGCATCCACCCGTGCGACAATACAGCGACCGTCTTCGTCAACACAAGAGACGTAGTCAAGCTGCTGAAGGAACACGGCAACGAGATACACTTTATAAAGATGTAGCGGAGCTGCACCAGAGCAGTAATGCCGGTGAAGGCTTCCGGATCACATCAGAATAACATGCAAAACAATATGAGATGCACTCCCGGGCTGCGGGGTGCATCTTTTTTCTGAACAGCTGTAAACTTATGTATCGCGATAAAAACATAATTCCTATTGACGAAGTAGGAATTAAGGAGTATATTCCTATCTAACAGGTAGGAAATAATATCTACAAAAGTTACAGACTGAACGACGGAAAGGAGGAGCGCAGATGACCAGAACATTCACCGTAACAAACGATCGCTGTTGTTGTATGGGCATGTGTCCGGGTGTCTGTTCGTATGCGGCAGCTGCGGTGCTTCGATGTCGTCATACAGCAATGTAAGCAGAAGGTCATAACAAGGCACATATGACCTGATGCAGCAGACAAACACGATACTTTTATACAATCTCCCTTTACTACAGAGGCACCGGAAAGGTGCCTCACTTTTTTTAGTCAATTACCGGACAACACTGAAACCGGCGAACAATATAACAATTTTCACTATAACCACAGGGACAAGAGAAACGGAGGAATGAAACAATGGCAGATATCAGACAGAGCATGACAGAACTTATCGGCGGAACACCAATACTCCAGCTGAACAGATACAGCGAAGAAGCAGGGATCACAGGAGCAACCATACTCGCCAAGCTCGAGTACCTCAATCCTGCAGGATCGGTCAAGGACAGGATCGCACTCAGAATGATCGAAGATGCAGAGGAAAAGGGCATCATCGGACCGGGTGCTACCATCATCGAGCCGACAAGTGGAAATACAGGCATCGGTCTTGCAGCAGTGGCAACAGCAAGAGGCTACAGAGCCATTCTGACCCTTCCGGATACCATGAGCGTTGAGAGAAGGACCATGCTGAAGGCATATGGCGCCGAGCTCGTTCTGACCGAAGGTGCAAAAGGCATGAAGGGCGCGATCGCCAAGGCTGAGGAGCTGAAAAACGAGATCGAGGGAGCTGTGATCCTCGGACAGTTCGTCAATCCGGCAAACCCTGAAGCGCACTATCTGACGACCGGACCTGAGATCTGGGATCAGACAGACGGAAGGGTAGACATCTTCGTTGCGGGCGTCGGAACAGGCGGAACACTTACAGGCGTAGGCAAGTTCCTCAAGGAGCAGAACCCGGAAGTCAAGGTGGTCGCAGTAGAGCCATCGACAAGCCCGGTCCTGTCAAAGGGTGAAGCCGGTTCGCATAAGATCCAGGGCATAGGTGCAGGATTCGTACCTGATACACTCGACACATCTGTATACGATGAAGTTCTTACTATAGATAACGAAGATGCTTTTGCAGAGGGTAAGAGATTCGCCGGAGCTGAAGGCATACTCGTAGGTATTTCTTCAGGCGCTGCTCTCAAGGCGGCATCGATACTTGCGGCAAGACCTGAGAACGCAGGAAAGAACATCGTAGTCCTGCTGCCTGATTCAGGCGACAGATACCTCTCGACACCGCTGTTTGCAGACTAGTCTGATGCAATATTCAGCTCAGAAAATGGGAAGTAAACGGACAGTAGATTGTTAAAATGTATACATTTATACAAATTTCACTGTCTTTATAGACAAATTGCCTCGTGATTTGTTAATATATTTAACAACACGAGGCTTTTTGTGTGCCGTTATTAAGCATACCGAAAGCCTGTATAGGTTAAAGGTATTATTCAGGTTAATTATAAGGAGAAACATTATGAGTTCATTTGTTGGTTTTATGAACAACATTCTGTATCAGCCGTACATCGTACCGCTGTTCCTGATCGCTGTAGGCATCTACTTCACGATCAGAACCAAGGGCGTACAGATCCGCATGTTCGGCGAGATGTGCAGAGTCGTTACTGAAAAGCCTTCGGATGACAAGTCGATCTCGTCATTCGGAGCGCTGATGGTTTCCACCGCTTCCAGAGTAGGTACAGGAAACATCATCGGTGTATGTACCGCTATCATCCTCGGCGGTCCGGGAGCGATCTTCTGGATGTGGATCACAGCTATCTTCGGCGGCGCAAACGCTTTCATCGAGTCCACACTGGCTCAGATCTACAAGAAGAAAGCTGATGACGGAACATTCTACGGCGGACCTTCCTACTACATGCAGAATGCTCTTGGAGCAAGATGGCTCGGAATCATCTTCTCCGTACTGATCATCTTTACATACGCAGTAGGATACAACATGCTCGCTGCATTCAACCTGCAGTCGACATTCGCTACATTCAGCTTCTATCATGAGAAGACAACTCCGATGATCATCGGTATCATCCTCGCAGTGCTCTTCGCTGTTATCATCCTCGGCGGTGCCAAGAAGCTGACCAACGTTACCGGAGTTCTTGTTCCTGTAATGGGCGTTGCATACGTACTGATCTCGATCGTAGTACTCGTGATGAACGCAAAGAACCTCGGAACAATGTTCGGAATGATCTTTGAAAGCGCATTCGACTTCCATGCTATCTTAGGCGGTTTCACAGGATCATGCATCATGTGGGGTCTCAAGAGAGGTCTCTACTCCAACGAAGCTGGTATGGGTTCTGCTCCTAACGCAGCTGCCAAGGCTGACGTGGCACACCCGGTCAAGCAGGGTCTCGTACAGACACTTTCCGTATTCATCGATACACTGCTGATCTGCTCAGCAACAGCATTCATGTGCCTGTCCACTACAAGCATTGCTCCTGCAAACTTCGTACTCGAGGATGGCGGAGCTGACGCAGCAGGATATGTACAGAGCTGCCTGCACACAACACTCGGCGGATTCGGACCTATCTTCATCGCTGTATCGATGTCACTGTTCGCATTCACAACACTGATCGGAAACTACTCATACTGTGAAGGATGTTTTGCATTCATCCTCAAGAGAGACATGAACAAGACCGAGCTGCTGATCTTCAGAGTTATCGCTATCGCCCTCGTATTCCTCGGAGCTATCTCCTCCGCAGGTCTCGTATGGGATACAGCTGACATGTTCCAGGGTCTGATGGTAGTATGCAACATTCCTACTATCGCTATCCTCGGCGGAACAGCTATCAAGGCACTCAACGATTACACAGCTCAGAAGAAGGCGGGCAAAGCACCTCACTTCCACGCTGCAGACATCGGCCTTACAGACGACAAGGTAGATTGCTGGAAGGAATCTACAGAGCAGCTGAGCACGAGCCGCTAAGGAACTTGTCCTGACGGCAGAAAACAGTAACACAGGAGGCGTTCGAAAGAGCGCCTCTTTTATTGTGCCTGAGCATTAATAAAAGTGACGCGCGAAAACTCCGCATCACAGTATGCGCATACCGGCGCAAGCAACTTTTTCAGGTATGTCAACTTATGCTACAATAATTATGTATGACTAAAACCATCTATATCGAAGGCCTCCCGGTGGAGGTCACTAAGAAACGCATCAAAAGAATGACAATGCGCATCAAGGAGCCGGACGGCCGGGTCGTGATCAGCGCGCCGTATC
>CAMIWY010000171.1 GCA_946402595.1 uncultured Clostridia bacterium | reverse complement strand
AGGCCAATTCATTCATCAAGAACGTCTTCGTGTACGAGGACATAGTCGGATCGAATTTCTTCGCTCTTACGGGAGTCAGGAGAGAAGCTCTTCTGACGGCCAATGAAGAAGAGATAATCATCGAGAGAAACAAGAGGCTCTTCAAGCTGTGGACCAATGAGAATCCTAAGGAAAAGGATGAGATCGCCGTATTCTTTGATGAGACGACGGCAAGGGAGTCGTTCAGGACCAGGCTCGAGGCAGACAAGGCAGTCATCGTATACATCAATATTGACAACTATGATGATCTTATCGCCAGCTCGAGTGATGACAGCAGAAGGGTAATACCTGCACAGATAGATGGAATAGTCCGTAAATGGGGCGCTTCATATGACTCACCGGTCATCAGCACCGGAGATGAGGGATACGTAATGTATTCCAGCTTCGGCAAGCTGGTCAAAATGGCAGATGATAACTTCAGCGTTCTCGACGAGGTGCGCAAGATAGAGTCCAAAATCGATTTCCCTGCATCGATCAGCATCGGTGCCGGGGTTTCAGATGTTTCGCTCATGGAATCGACCGAACTCGCGGAAGCAGCGCTGGAGCTTGCGATCGGCCGTGGAGGTGACCAGGCCGTCGTCAAGACAGACGAAGGCACAAGGTATTTCGGCGGGACTCTGCAGGCGATAGAGAAGAGCAACCGCGGTAAGGCGAGAGTCATTGCACACGCCATGAGGGCGATGATCAATGATGCAGATAAGGTCCTGATCATGGGACACCGCTGGCCTGACATGGATGCCTTCGGATCTGCGATAGGTGCATACAGCATCTGCAGATACCTCGGTAAGGAAGCCTTCATCGTCATGGAAAAGCACAATGAAGCGCTTGACACTATCTATGACCAGGCTGCGGATATAGGCGAATACGAGATCATCAGGCAGGAGAGAGCCCTGCGCATGGTCACACCTAAGACCCTGCTCATCATAGTGGATACCAACAGACCGATGCTGGTCGAGTGCTATGACCTGGTCCAGGCGTGCACCTCCAGGATCATCATTGACCACCACAGGATGACAGAGGATTCCTTCAAGAATGCATCTGTCGCATATATAGAGTCCTACGCATCATCGGCGAGTGAACTGATGGCGGAACTCATACAGAATTTTGCACAGAAGAGGTTCATCACCAAGTTCGAGGCGGAAGCCCTGCTCGCAGGCATCATGGTAGATACCAACAACTTCTCAGGAAGGACGGGTGTGCGTACCTTCGAGGCGGCGGCATGGCTCAAGAGAGCGGGCGCCGATGCCACTGAGGTCAAGAGGTTCTTCCAGATGGAGCAGACAGACTTCAAGAGCAAAGCGAGCTCCATCGCGAGGGCGGACTTCACAGATTACGGAGTCGCATATGCTTCGACGCGCGGACACACAGGAAACACCCAGATCATCAATGCGCAAGTCGCTGACGAGCTGCTGATGGTCAAGGGAGTCAAAGCATCATTCGCGCTCGGAATGAATGAGAAGGAACAGACTATCATAAGCGCGAGATCTCTCGGCGAGATCAACGTGCAGACGATCATGGAGAAATTCGGCGGAGGCGGACACCTCACATCAGCTGCCGCACAGATAGACGATTCGATGGAATGCGTCGAAGAGCAGCTGCGCAAGTTCGTCAAGGCAAGCATAGATAAGGAAAATCAGGAGAATCAGTAACAATGGAAGTAATTCTTAAGAAAGACGTAAAGGGAACAGGCAAGGAAGGCGATGTAGTCAAGGTAAGCGACGGTTTTGCACGCAACAAGCTGATCCCGGGAGGCCTTGCAGTTGAAGCAACAGAGGCCAACAAGAGAGCCATCGCAAGAGAGAAGGCCAAGGCAGCAGAGAAGTTCGCACAGGACAAGGAGGCTGCAGAGCAGCTCGCGGCCAAGCTCACAGCTGCTCCTGTAATCGTTAAGACCAAGGTCGGCGATAACGGCAAGCTTTTCGGATCGATCACATCCATGGACATTGCACAGGCAGTATCCGAGCAGCTCGGAACAGAAGTCGACAAGAAGAAGATCGTGCTCGACAAGCCGATCAAGGAAGTCGGAGAGACCGAGGTTACAGTCAAGCTGTTCCAGGATGTTGCAGCCAAGGTCAAAGTAGTTATCGAGGGAGATAAATAATATATCTTCCTGCATCATACATATGGTTTTCAGGTAAAACAGATGGATGAAGAAAGAACCAATAATGTGCTGATACCGCCTAACGACATAGAGGCGGAAAAAGCAGTACTCGGAGCAATGCTCAAGAGCCAGGATGCAAGGGCCGACGTGGCAGGCATCCTGAGACCGGATGACTTCTATCTCAATGAGCATCAGGAAATATACCGCACGATGCTCGAGATGGAGCAGAAGGGAACCGGCGTTGATATCACCACAGTATACTCCGCACTCAGAAAGAGAAAGACGGCGGAGCTCGTCGGAGGCATCACATATCTCAGCAAACTGATGGATGAGACCATCGTTGTTTCGAATGCAAAATATTATGCCGAGACCGTGGGCAGCAAGTCCAAGATGAGACAGCTCATCACTGAGGCTGAGAAAATCAGGGAGGCAGCATATTCTGATGACCTGCCGCCTGAGGATATACTCGACAGCGCCGAGCAGAGGATACTTGAGATAGCTCAGAAGTCGCAGAGATCCCAGTACGAGGATATCAACGACGTTATATTCGAGAACATCAAGGAGATCCAGGAACTCGAGAAACAGGGCGGAGTCATCAAGGGAATCGAGACAGGATTCAGGGATGTAGACAGGATACTCGGAGGATTCCAGAAGACAGACCTTATCATCCTCGCTGCGAGACCGGGTGTAGGAAAGACCGCATGGGCGCTTAATATAGCAGAACATGCAGCATCCATAGGCAACAAGGTAATGGTATTCAGCCTTGAGATGTCCAACCTCCAGCTCGGACAGAGACTTCTCTCCATGACATCCAGCGTACCGCTTGAGAATATCAGAAAGGGAGAGATAAGCCCTGAGGACTGGGACAGCCTGAGTGCAGCCCAGGACAGCTTCTACGGTACTGACATGGTCATCGATGAATCCTCGTCGATCACACCGATGGAGATGAAGAACAAGTGCCGCAGGTTCAAACAGGAAAAGGGCGGCCTGGACCTTGTAATCATTGACTACCTCCAGCTCATGAGCATGGGCGGGTACAGAATAGAACAGAGAGAAAAAGAGATCGGAGCCATCACAAGATCTATCAAGATCATGGCCAAGGAGCTGAACTGCGCTGTCATACTGCTGTCGCAGCTTTCAAGAGCTCCTGAGCAGAGAGGCGGCGACCACATGCCAAAGCTCTCCGACCTGAGAGACTCCGGTTCAATCGAGCAGGACGCGGATATAGTCATCTTCCTCAAGAGAGACGACTATTATCAGAGCGATGATGAGCGCGCACAGACAGATAATAACGCCGGGCTCACCTGCATCGTAAATATAGCAAAGCACAGGAGCGGACCGGTAGGATCTGCAACGCTCGCATGGGTGCCGAGATACGTTAAGTTCGGCAACCTTGCACCTGAGGCAACAGCGCAGGGGCAGTTCTAAATACCTGAAGGCATACTGTGCATATGTCCTTCAGGTGATAAATATAAACTGACAAATGGGAAAAGCAAGGCTGAAAACAGGTGAACGGAAGGACATCTTCCTGTATAAAACGAGGGTGGAGAACCTCTTCATCAACGAGTTTCTCCCGGACGCTCCGGGGGACTGTGTTAAGGTGTTCCTTTTCGGCCTGATGTATGCCCAGTATGATCAGCAGATCGATTCCAGGACCATGGCCCTGACGCTCGGGATAACTGAGAAGGATGTGGACAATGCCTGGAAATACTGGGAATCCAAGGGTCTTGTCAGACTGACGCCTGACAGCGAAGGCGGTATAGAGGAGATTGAGTTCATAAGACAGATCGACCTCTTCTACGGTAAGACGCTCGAAGAATCCTATCCTGTGAACGGCAGCGGAAATGCTGAAGAGGAGACTGCAGCAGTGGAAGAACAGACCGCGGATGAGGCTGAAGCGGCACAGGATACTGAAGAGAGCGCCGCATCGATCATTGAGAGGCTAATCAACCGTCAGCTCAGGGATATGTTCAGAAAATACGAGATGCTGACAGGCCGCACACTGTCGACTCACGAAGCCGGCAAGCTGACCGACAGCATCAAGATATACAACATAGAGCCTGATGTCCTGGATTTTGCCATCGACTACTGCATAGGTATAGACAAGACCAGTATCGACTACATATGCAAAGTGGCTCTCCGCTGGACGGAGGAAGGTGCACGGGACGTCGGTGCTGTCAAGCAGATGCTGGACAAGAGGAGCAAGCGGAACGATGCATACAGAAAAGTTTTCGCAGAGCTCGGTTTCAGCAGACTG
>CAMIWY010000170.1 GCA_946402595.1 uncultured Clostridia bacterium | reverse complement strand
TGCAGACAGAAGAATGACAGAGAGGACTGCGGTATGGATGGTCCTCTCTTTTCATATGCAGAAGATATGACAGGGCCTATGATATACGTATTTTATTTGAGTGACCCTAAGGTTTATTTTTGAAATATGTTTTTACTTTGACCTGCAGACATATGTCTGCATGAAGAAAGGGGTGACTGGAATGAGTACAGTATCTGATTATTTCGGATCAATGGTTTTTGACGACAAGGTCATGAGGTCGATGCTCTCGGCTGATGTCTATCACGCGATGAAGAATACAATAAATCAGGGTAATTCCCTGAATCCGGAAGTAGCTAATGCTGTTGCTCAGGCCATGAAGAACTGGGCGGTGTCCAAGGGAGCCACACATTTTACACACTGGTTCCAGCCGCTGAACGGAGTCACCGCTGAGAAGCATGACAGTTTTATCCAGGGATCGCCTGACGGAGGGGTCATCATGGACTTCTCCGGCAAGGAACTCATCAAGGGTGAGCCGGATGCATCATCATTCCCATCGGGAGGCCTCAGGGCTACTTTCGAGGCAAGAGGATATACCGCATGGGATCCTACATCATACGCGTTCATAAAAGGCAAAACGCTCTGCATACCTACAGCTTTCTGCTCATACAGCGGAGAAGCGCTCGATGAGAAGACATCGCTTCTGAGATCGATGGATGCCCTCAGCAGGCAGGCGCTTAAGGTGCTTCACATCCTCGGGAACGACTCAGTGAAGCGGGTGGACGCTGTTGCAGGAGCAGAGCAGGAGTATTTCCTTGTACCGCTGGAGCTGTATGAGAAGAGACCTGATCTGAGGTTCACCGGGAGAACGCTGTTCGGGGTCATGCCTCCCAAGGGGCAGGAGCTTGATGATCACTATTTCGGACCGATAAAGCCTGAAATCACAAGATTCATGGAGGAACTGAACGATGAGCTGTGGAAACTCGGGGTATATGCCAAGACTGAACACAATGAGGTAGCTCCGTCACAGCACGAGCTGGCCTGCATATATTCCAAGGTAAACGTTACGACCGACCAGAACCAGCTTGTTATGGAGATGATCAAGAAGGTGGCGGAAAAACACGGATTCGTGGCTCTGCTGCATGAGAAGCCTTTCGACGGAGTGAACGGAAGCGGCAAGCACAACAACTGGTCTCTTTCAACGGATAAGGGAAGCAATCTGCTGTCCCCAGGGGATACACCTCATGACAACGCACAGTTCCTGCTCTTCCTCTGCGCGGTAATAAGGGCTGTGGATGAATATCAGGATCTTCTGAGGATATCCGTGGCATCTGCGAGCAATGACCACAGGCTCGGAGCCAATGAGGCTCCGCCGGCTGTTATATCCATCTTTCTCGGTGACGAGCTGACTGAGGTCCTTCAGGCTATCGAAGAGGATGAGCCTTATGAAAAGCATGAAGAGGCCCTCATGAAGCTCGGAACGGCAGTGCTGCCGGGATTCAGCAGAGACAATACCGACAGGAACAGGACTTCGCCTTTTGCCTTCACCGGCAACAAGTTCGAATTCAGGATGCCGGGATCGATGAGCAGCATAGCTTTTCCTAACGTCATCATCAACAGCGCTGTTGCGGATTCGCTTGAGTATTTTGCCGGCCGGCTTGAGGATACGAAGGACCTGGCCAGAGATGTATATGATCTTGTGAGGGAGACTCTGAGAGACCACGGCAGGATCATATTCAACGGAGACGGTTATACGGATGAGTGGATCAAAGAGGCGGAAAGAAGAGGGCTTTCCAACTACAGGACTACAGCAGACTGCGTGCCGCATCTTACCGATGATAAGAACGTCGCGATGCTTACAGCCCAGGGAGTCTTCACAAGGACGGAGCTTGAGTCAAGGTGCGAGGTAATGCTTGAGAACTACTGCAAGAGCATCTGCATCGAGGCGAAAACTATGAGGTCCATGGCGGTAAAACGCATCGCGCCGGCGATCGAAAGCTACTCCGCAGAGCTGGCAAGGAATGCAGCTGACAAGAGGTGCCTCATACCTGATCTTGAATGCAGATTCGAGGCGAAGACGGTACGGTTCCTCTCGCAGCAGACCGACCGCATATACGAAGATGTCGATGCCATGGTATCTGTGCTCGAATCTCTCAGCGGAGAGGATTACTGCTCGGATGCAGGTGTGATACGTGACAGACTGCTTCCTGCTATGGCGCAGCTGAGGAAGGACAGCGATGCTGCCGAAGCCGTGACATCAAAGAAATACTGGCCTCTTCCTAACTACGGACTTCTCATGTTCGGAGAGAAGTAAGGAGGCTCAGCATGTGCACGATAATGACAACGACCGGAAGCCTCACGACCGTACCTGAATTTGAAGAGGCTTTCGCACTTACAAAATACAGAGGCCCGGATGATACCAGGATCATCAGCATTGAATGGATGGAACAGGTATCTTCGACAGAGACAGGGATCCCTGTCAGCTGCCCTAAGGGCATCATGGGCTTTCACAGGCTGTCCATAATGGGGCTGACGCCGGAAGGCATGCAGCCGTTCGTAAGAAACGGATGCAGCGTAGTATGCAACGGCGAGCTCTATGGATTTGAATCAATGAAAAAGGAACTGGAACAGAAGGGATACACTTTCCGCTCCGGTTCTGACTGCGAACTGCTGCTGCCGCTGTGGTTTGAGCACGGCACTGACATGTTCGCAATGCTGGACGCTGAATTCGCCTGCGTCATATATGACTGCAGGACGGACGGATTCATAGCAGCAAGAGATCCGATCGGCATCAGGCCGCTCTATTACGGCTACGACAGGGAAGGATGCATAGCTTTCGCCAGCGAACCCAAGAGTCTGCTGGTGATATGCAGCAAGGTGATGCCGTTTCCGCCGGGGTGTTACTGGCAGAAGGGGGAATTCATCAGATACCGTGACATGACATCAGTCGATGGATATGTCACGGGAAGTCCTGAGGATATCTGCGGTAACATCAATGCACTGCTGACAAAAGGGGTCAGCAAGCGCCTGGTGGCTGATGCCAGGGTCGGTTTTCTCCTGTCCGGAGGTCTCGACTCATCTCTCGTATGCTCCATAGCTGCGAGAAAGTCGGAGGCACCGATAAGGACTTTTGCCATCGGAATGGATGTCGATGCTATCGATCTCAAGTATGCGAAGAAAGTCGCCGACTATATAGGCAGCGACCATACGGAAGTCATCATAAGCAGGCAGGACGTGCTTGAAGCACTGGACTATGTCATATATCTGCTTGGGACATATGACATCACTACTATAAGAGCATCGATAGGCATGTACCTCGTGTGCAAAGCGATACATGAACAGACTGACATCAGGGTACTGCTGACAGGCGAGATATCCGATGAGCTGTTCGGCTACAAGTATACGGATTTTGCACCATCGCCCGGGGCATTCCAGGAGGAGGCCTGCAAGAGGATCCGTGAGCTGCACATGTACGATGTTCTGAGGGCTGACAGATGCATATCAGGAAACAGCTTGGAGGGAAGAGTACCTTTCGGCGATCTCGACTTCGTCCAGTACGTAATGTCGATAGACCCTGCGCTCAAGGTGAACACATACGGCAAGGGCAAGTACCTGCTGAGGAAAGCCTTCGAAGGAGACTACCTGCCTGATGAGATACTCTGGAGAGAGAAGGCGGCATTCTCAGATGCTGTCGGTCACTCAATGGTCGATGACCTCAAGGAGTACGCAGAGACGCAGTACACGGATGAAGAGTTTGAGGCAGGCTGCATGAAATATGAACATGCAAGGCCGTTCACAAAGGAATCGCTCCTGTACAGGGAGATATTCGAAAAGTACTACCCGGGACAGGCGGAAATGATAACAGACTTCTGGATGCCTAATAAAGCATGGGAAGGCTGCGATGTTGACGACCCGTCAGCAAGAGTACTCTCCAACTACGGAGACAGCGGGATATAGGTATCAGTATCAGGGAATCTGTTCGCAGACTCCCTGATTGCGTTTTAGTAAGATTCGAATACATGTTGTTGGAAAAATCGGAGGTGAGGATGATGGAGAAAAAGTATATCTTCGTGACAGGAGGCGTTGTATCGGGACTGGGGAAAGGCATCACTGCCGCATCCCTGGGAAGACTTCTCAAGGCAAGAGGCCTCAGGGTCGCAGCACAGAAGCTGGACCCGTATATCAACGTAGACCCGGGCACGATGAGTCCTTTCCAGCACGGCGAGGTATTTGTGACGGAGGATGGAGCTGAGACAGATCTCGACCTCGGGCATTATGAGAGATTCATAGATGAGAACCTGAACAGGTTCTCAAACCTCACTACCGGAAAAGTGTACTGGAACGTGCTGAACAAGGAGCGCAGGGGGGAATACCTGGGCAGCACAGTACAGGTCATCCCTCACATCACCAACGAGATCAAGGAATTCATATACAGTGTCGGCA
>CAMIWY010000169.1 GCA_946402595.1 uncultured Clostridia bacterium | reverse complement strand
CCACTATGCGCGCGTTAGGCGGCAGCGGCCAGCGGTTGTTGACGAACCTGTCCAGAACGATCTTGAAGATGACCGCCTGGGTCTGCTTTGTCGCATTGGTCAGTTCGTCGAAGAACAGTATGTGGAGCTGGCCGTCCTCACAGAGGCGCTCCAGCTTGACAAGCCACACCGGCTTGATATCTATGATCTTGTCGTTGGTCTCGTTGTAGACCGCGCGCCCGTTTATGGTCTCAGGCGTCTCGTTCACAAGCTCTATATCCAGCACATCAGGGTCTATCTCCTTGACACGGTCGCTCTTGCCGTCGCCGGTGAGGCCGTGGATGAAGACAGGGATGTCCGCCCTGATGAAGGCTCTTATGAGGTCGAGCTCGTCATGCTCCTCGATGTGGTAGGTAGTCCCGGCCATTCCCGATGCCAGCTCTCTATCGTCTTCAGCTAAGAGCTCCTCAAGGAAGGCCTCCTTCATGTATTCAGCTGCCTCCTCACGGCTGAGGCCTGCAAACAGCGCCCTGCCGCAGATGAGGAGCTTGTTTATCTCATCATAATACCAGCGGACCGGTCTCACCTCGAGGAAGATCTCTTCCCCCGAGTTCACGATGCTCCCGTCCGAGAGCTGCACGTATCCGGAAGCCGTCTCTTCAGTAACAGGCACCCTTACAATCTGCTTGGCGCCGAGCCTGTAGACGTCCCTCTTCTCACCGGCAATGGTATATGCCGTGCCGGTCTTCTTGAGGGTCCCGTCGCGATGATGCCTCTCCGCCATGTCACGCATCGAAGGCTCGAGCATGACAGACGGGTAGGTCCCCAGCTCAACGGTCACGATATCGCTCACCTCGCGCGCATGGCTCAGCAGGTTCTCATCGCCAGGTTCAAGCAAAATGGCAGGTCTTACCGCGCAGTTTCCACCTACATGATCGCGGCCGAATCTGTCGCAGCATTCCCCCTCCGAGAGGAAGTAGTTGACACTGCTGCCGCTCAGCGTGAATCCGTCGTCCGGAGCCGTGATCATCGCAAGGTCGCTCGCCTGGGCTGCCGTCCCGACAGTGCGGAACACCGGCAGAGGGTTCTCAAACAGCTGCTTATGTGATAAGAAAATTGATTTCATAATTATTCAGGTCCTCTGGTTTCTTAACGTATATAACTCTTCCGCCGGGCGGATCCACCGGCATGTCACTGTACACGAGCCATATGGCGTCGCACCTCGTCTCGGGCATGTCCGCGTATCCGTCGGTGAATACTATCCTGGTCTCAGCATCGCCGCTGAAAGCCTTCACGGCAGTCTCGAAGTTCGTTCCGCCCGACCCCTTGATTTCAAGATCGGCGATGTCCTTCTCCGAGCGTATCTCCTGGAACCCGTAGAACTCGGTGTCAAAAGATCCGACTTTGACCACCGCATCCTCGCTCAGAAGCCCCTTGACGCCCCTTACGAACGCGCGAAGAAGGTCGGAGTCTATGGACGCGCTGGTGTCGAGTAATATCTCGGCATGCGGCACAGGATACGGCCTGAACTGCTCAATGAGCATGCCGTCTCTTATCCTGTCAGCCGGGAACCAGTCGTAGTCGAGCTGCAGGCTGTCTTCGAGAAGGTCCGGCAGTCCCGCAACAGCATGCGCAAGTCCCGGGTCTTCTATGTCCCTCTCCTGCGCGCCCTGCAGGTCGCCCGCCTGCCTGTCAGTGTCTTTTCTGTCAGAAGAAACGAAGACCTCTTCATACAGGTCTTCTGTCTCTTCACTTTCCTGCGGCTCCAGCTCTTCCCTGTCGGCCTGATCGTAGAGTATGTCGTACATCTCCTCAGCGCTTTTGCCCGCTGCTTCCCTGTGCCTTATCATGTTTATTGGCGGCTCGAAGCCGTCAGCAGCAAGGAGCTCGCAGGCAACAGCCGTGCATGCAGCCTCCCACACTCTCCGGTCCCGGCCCTTTCCTCTCATCTCATGAGCCAGCTGTATGTGCATCAGCTGCTCGGCGATGATGTAGGCCTGGACCTCCTGCGGGTACTTTCTCATGCCGTGGCTGTTGTAGTAGACAGTCCGGTCACGGCTGACCGCAGTGCCTGCTTTGGGAGTGTTTTTGAACGAGACGACTCCCATCAGCTCTTCCCACTCGGGGCACTTCTCCAGGATATTAAGTTGTGTCTCGTGAAGGTCGAACCGGTAGTCCATCAGTTAATGCTATTCTGCCGGCTCGAATACAGCTATGTATTCAACGTCACTGTCAACATCAACAGTGATGTCTGCTTCCTCAGAGAAGTCCTCTCCGTCCCTGGTCCACTTCACGAACTTGTAGCCCTCGTCAGCCTTGGCCCTGAGAATGTACTTGGTCGGCTCAGTGACATTTATAACTGTCGACTGGTTAGGGAAGTCCTCTTCGAATTCAACGGTCTCTCCCTCAGGTCCGACAGCTATTGTTCCGAGTCCCTCAGTGTTGACCTTGAGAACGCCGATCGGGTCAGGAGTCTCCACCTTGGTGAAGTGATATGTATCTCCGCCTTCTACTTCCATCATAAGGCCGTCCTCTCCCTCTTCGGAGATGGTGACGACATAGTCTGTATCTGTGTCATCGTACTCGCTGTTGAGGTTGCCGGCCAGAGTCTCGCCCTTCTGATCAAGGAACCATCCGTGGACTTCCTCTCCCAGTATTACCGAAACAGCCCACTGGTCCTCATGCTCCTCATCACCGGTCGGCTTCGTGATGATAAGCACATTCTTGTTCTCATCCTGGAAGGTACCCTCTCTTGTCCATGTGAAATCACTGTCGCCGCTGCCGCCGCCCTGAGATCCGCCGCATGCGGCAAGTCCCATGACCAGTACGAAAGTAAGCAAAACGTATACAAGCTTCTTCATTTCCGTTCTCCTCTCTTAAGCCTCACAGGCCCATTGTTTCCGCCCGAGAGCTCCCTCAGATGCAACTGTCATTTCCATTGTTACAGCGCAGCCGCTATCTCAGAAACAGCCACCAGCGCTGCCTCTCCGCTTATCTTAATCCTTCCGTTACCCTGCATCTCACAGTACAGATGTCCTCCTCGCTTCGATGCCTGGTAAGCATGGATGCTATCCTTTCCGAGCTCCTTCGACCAGTAGTCAGCCAGCTGGCAGTGCGCCGATCCGCAGACAGGGTCCTCAGCTATCCCCAGTTTAGGGGCAAAACTCCTGGAAACGCAGTCCGCATCCTTTCCGCGTGCTGTTGCGTTCTGGAGCCGCCCTTCCACGTTCATGAGCATCGCCTGGTCCGGCTGCATATCTCTTACCTGCTCCTCTGTCTCGAACACGCAGATGAGGTCCATCCCAAACACCGCTTTGACAGGGCGGACACCGAAGGCTTTCTCCATGTCGTCAGTGACAGGTATCTCCTTAAGGTCGTATGTCGGGAAGTCCATCTCGTACTTCGTCCCACATCTCTTTACCGTCAGGACGCCGCTCATGGTATTGAATCTGACCTCGTCACTCTCAGGCTCGTAGTAATTAAGGATGACGAAGGCAGATGCCAGAGTAGCATGCCCGCACAGCTCTACTTCAGTAGCCGGCGTGAACCATCTGAGGTGATAGCCCTGTTCCTCTTTAACTATATACGCAGTCTCGGAGAGGTTGTTCTCCATAGCGAGCTTCATCATGGACTCTTCTGCAGGCCAGCTCTCCATAACACAGACTGCTGCCGGATTGCCCGTAAACGGCTCGCTTGTGAATGCGTCAACTATATACTGTCTCATTTTGCCCCTCTCTTATTCCGCCCTGAGTGCTGTATCGAAGGCGAGCTTCACTCCGTCCCTGACCTCTTCATAAGGCATGAAGAGCGCCGCTTCGAATATCTTGTTCTTACCGATGAAGAGCGAAGGCACCGACCAGTAGTCGTAGTTCTCGATGATCTCAGGATGCTCATTCTCATTGATCATCTCGATCTCAACATCCTTATACTCAGGGTGCTCATCTCTCAGCTCCTCGATAGCCCTGCGCGCCATGTCGCAGTACTTGCACTCGGTTATGTGGAACATTGTTATCTTGTTCATTGCGTTGCCCTCTCAGCTGTTATTGTCCGTATTTTTACATACTCATACATGCTAATAATACCATAGTGATGTGCCCGTCCGACACAAGTAATTATCTATGTCAAAAAATGCAAAATCCCCGTCAATGACGAGGAGCTCTTTCACATCGACACCCAGGGTGCCGCAAAGTATCAGCATTGTTTCGATGGACGGGATGGACTCGCCCCGGTACCACTTGTACACGGCCTGTTCGGTCGATATACCGGTGATAGCCATGATATCTCTCACGGAGTAGCCGCTCGATTTTATCAGGCTGCGGATGTTGGCCCCGGTCTTCTCCATGTTGATGGAGATATCCACCCGTCTGACGGGTCTTCGGATTGTATTCAGTTGTTCCATATTCCGTATCACCTCTTTCCGGTCAT
>CAMIWY010000168.1 GCA_946402595.1 uncultured Clostridia bacterium | reverse complement strand
CGCAGAATTGTCCTCTATCTCAACGTAATCTGACCAGGATTCCGGTATAATCAACTCGCCTGCCGGCGTTTCCAGAGGGTCTCCCTTGAGAACATCTTCCTCTGTCACGGCAGAAGTCTTATCGTTTCCTTTTGAATTTCCATGTGTCTTTAAAAGGAAGCAGACACTGGCTATAAGCGCAACGATCAGGACCGCTATAATGATCAGTTTGCTTTTGTTCTGTTCGTTTTTTTTACCTTCCATTTATTTAATGCCTCCTAAGTGGTCTTTTATCTTATGCTTTTTGATACTCCGTGGATCGTCATCGTTTTCTGCTTCTCAAGATACTGAGTGTAGTCATTATCAAGGTCCAGTATCTCAAGGTGATTCTTAATGCTTCGCTCTGAAATATCCGGTATCCTGTGATAGTACCCATACATGGTAGTGAGCATTTCATCAGCATGTGCTGACACAGGAAAATACCCATCTTCGAACTTCATATCGACAGAATCCTCAAATACGATCCTGTCAAAAACTGATTTGCGATACTTTGATGATCCTCCAAGGAATGTATGTACCTTAGCCGAGTTCCGGTCTTCAGTTCTTTCACAGATGTGGATAAACGGATCCAACGGCAATGGTCTGCATATCTGCATGAACATCAGCTTTAAAACATTGTTAGTTGCATAGCCTCTTGCATACAGCGCTTTTGCAATTATGATCTTGGATGCGGCAAACTGGATAAGCCTTATCATCGGCTGGTCTGCCAGGTTGTCACATGGGAAAACATCAATATATACGCCCTGATGCATCTCCTGATCTTTGGCCCGGAACTTCTCTATACAAGCCGTATTGTTGAGTCTTATTTTCGAAAACTGCATCGGCCAGTGCTCACTGAACTCTCTCTGAACGAAATACTTGCTCCGGTCGAGGGAGACTTCAGCAGCATCCAGGAATCTATTGTACTGATCCCTTTGCATGACAACGTCAAGATCATCATCCCACGGTATGAACCCTTTGTGTCTGACAGCCCCGAGCGCCGTGCCGGCAAAGAGCATATACTTTATGTCATTGTCTTTGCAGACATGGTCAAGGTCCCTGAGCATTGCTAATAGTGTTTTCTGATGATCATTCACTATTTCAGGCTCCTGTTACTCGTTTGTATCCCGTATAACGCTTTAGTATTCCTTTTACTGCATAGATCGAAAAGCAAAAAAACGAAGTATGCAAAGGAAGTTTCTCAACGTCCCGGAATACTATCCATCTGCTTCTGGCAGCTGAGATCTTATGTGCGGAGCGCGATTCAGGTGTCATCCGCCAGTCTGTCAGGACCTCCCTGCAGCCCGCTGATCTGACCCCGCATTTCAGAAGTTCCAGCCAAAGCGCATAATCTTCGTGATGTATGTTTTCAGAAAAGCTGTGTGTCTCAAGAAGCGATTTCTTTACCATCGCAGTTGAGCAGCCTATATAATTTTCACGCAGCATCGACTGATAGGTTACCGATGACGGAACCAGGTAATCCCTGTGTCTGCAAACTCCCTCTTCATTAGAGAATAACGAGTAGGAGGTGTATATCAGTTCCGCTCCTGTTTCTTCTGCCAGTTTCAGCTGTTTTTCCAGTTTTTCATTCCGCCAGATATCATCACAGTCAAGAAATGCTATCCACTCGCCACTGGAGTGCGCAATTCCCTTATTTCTTGTCCCCGCTGCCCCCAGATTAATATCATTCTCTATAACGATGATCCGCGGATCTGTTTCAGCATATTGATATGCAATATCTGCCGTTTTATCTGCCGAACAGTCATCCACAATAATCAGCTCCCAGTCGGAGAAAGACTGTTTCAGCACAGAGTCGATCGCCTCTCCAATATACTCTTCTGCTTTATATGCGGGCATGACTATCGATACTTTCGGAGTGTCAGGTATTGATTCATTCATTATGCGTTCTCCTATCTGTTATATCGGCGTCTTAACAGGCGGACGCACTTTTCAAAATCCCGATACCCATTACCCAGTCCATGAATATCACTGCCGATATATGAAACATTTCCTCTGTCGATCCAGGATAAGTATTTTGACCTTTTTAATAATCGGTTCAGTGCGCAGGCATTCAGTTGCAGAGGAATACCTGCCGCAATCAATACTTCTATATCTTTCACAGGATATCTGTCCGCATGTGCAATAATGATTTGAACAGATTCCATCTCATTTAGCCGGAACACTGTGCTCCAGATGTTTTCCGACCAGTCATAGAAAGGCATTTCCAGCAGGATCTTATTTGAGTCTTCCAGACACAGTCTCTCCAGATCAGCCATCCGGTCCATTCCATCGCAAATTAGAACCTCGGCACCAAGTCGTATCAGAGGATCATCCTCTGTTAATACCGCCTTCAATGCTTCGGATGTCTTTTCTCTTCTTTCCAGAAAGCTGCTGACGGATTCATGCGTAGGATAGAAATGAGGAGTGGCATAAATAGTCTCAATGCCGGCAGTCTTAGCCATCTGTATCTGCTGAACAGAAGTCTCTATACTGTCACTTCCATGGTCACATTGTGGAAGAATGTGAGAATGATAGTCAGTTGTGAGGTCTATATCAATCATGCCTGTTTACTACTTATATCCGTATTTGTAGCCGTACTTATAATTGTATTTGTATGAGCCCTTTGCTGTCTTCGCGTTAATACCATTCAGAATGATCCCGCATAGATTTCCTCCTGCAGTGTGGATCGCACTTACAGCAGCTGACAGTTCTTCCTGATCAGTGTTTCCCGATTTTGCCACAAGCATCATCCCGTCAACGAATGTTGAGATTATCTGTGCATCAGCTACTGTATTTATCGGAGGTGTATCAATGATCACATAGTCATAATTTCTGGAGCAAAACGAAACAAGACTCACCATCCTGTCAGAGGAAAGAAGCTCCGATGGGTTCGGGGGTATTGTACCGGTACAGATTATTGTCAGCGGCAAATCCTCTACTACAGATGTCTTCATCGGCTTTATACGCGCAAGAAAATCACACAAACCTGCTTTATCGTTGATTTTCCACAACTTCCTCTGTGTAGGTCTTCTGAAGTCCGCATCTATGAGCAGGGTTTTTTTGCCCAGCATAGCGCAGCTTATGGCGATGTTTGCAGCGGTAAGGCTCTTGCCTTCTGATGGCTTTGCGCTGGTTACAGCAAATACCTTGCACGGCCTTTTCCCGTCTGCCGTCATGCAGAACATCATGTTAGTCCTTAATTTGATATAGGCTTCTTTGATGCCGAATGGTGTATCTTCAGTCAGAAGAAGATTACTGTTAGCTTTGGATCCCGTAGCTGCCAGGGGAGCATGCCTGTTATTCTTTTTTTCTCTTATTCTCATATAGAATCTCCCCTCCTTCTTCCAGTTTCCATGTAGCAGAACCGGTATCCTTCTGTAATATTTCCGGTATCTGACCCAGAAGAATCAGTCCCGGTATCTCTTCAACATCTTCAGGTAAATATATCTTGGTGTCAGACATCGCTCTGGTAGCGAGAATCAGGCACGCAAGTATCGCACCGATAATGAATCCTATTGCGGTGTCAAACACTTTGCGCGGGGATGTCTGCTCATCTGCCACTTCAGGTCTGTCGACTACTTCAACGCCTCCTGCTTTTGTTATTCTGACGATCTGTACAGGAGCTACCTTTGCAAATGAATTCGCTATTCTACATGCAAATTCGGCATCTGTTGAGCTGACCACAACTTCGATCAACTGTGTATCCTCAATAACAGATACCTCTATCATTTCAGCAAGGTCTTTTCTTTCCAGTGTTCTTTTTCCTGCCCCGGTATTAACATTGTCAACAACGGCATCGAGAACAGAATTACTGCTGAGTATCTTCGAATAAGTAGTGGCCAGGCTTTCCGCTGCCTGTAGGTCGCTGCTGTTTATCGTACCCGGCTGCGGGACTGTGCTTGATGTGTTATACACATAAAAACTGACTCTTGATTCGTATATCGGAGTAACAAGAAATGCTACGACAAGATATACAGCTGTGGCACAGATAGCTCCAGCAAGCAGTATTATGTAAAACTTCGACAAAAGCTGATTTATTAATGTCAGTACATTAACAGAGCTTTCGTTAAATCTTGTTCGACGGTTGTTTAGTTCATTCATCTGTAATTTTTTTTCTATCTTGCTCCGTTTCCGGTAAACACAACTCCGAATGTTTTCAGAATGCAGTAAAGATCCATGCGCAGTGACTGGTTTTCGATATATTCTATATCGTAAACTATCTTCTCTTCAGGCTGGAGATCATATCCGCCCATAACCTGCGCATATCCGGTCAGGCCCGGAAGCACCTTCATCCGCTGTCTATAGCCAACAATGTATGTATCGAAGATATCGTAGAATTCAGGTCTCTCAGGTCTCGGTCCAACCAGACTCATCTGACCGGCGAGAATATTGATAAG
>CAMIWY010000167.1 GCA_946402595.1 uncultured Clostridia bacterium | reverse complement strand
CATCGTCAAGTGCGACCTCGTATACCTTGTGGATGAGGCAGTTGACCGGATCCTCTGTTCCGATGATGACTGCTATGCGGTGACCTTCAGCAACGGTATACCTTGCAGGATTGAGATATACATGATACTCATGCGCTTCGCCTTCCTTAAGTGTGACTGAAGCAGCAGATGTCTCAGGTTCATATCCTGACTCAGGGTTGCAGAGGTCTATGTAAGCTCTTGTGATTACGTTCCATGGCTCGTACTTAGTGTCGAACTTCCTGAGGTCGACATTGCCCAGGCCTTCGCCGAGAGGGATGCCGCCTCTTGCAACGAGCTTCTCAGGCACGACATTTCTCTCCGGGTCGCTGGTCTTGATCGCATCAAACGGATCATCAGCGATATCACAGAGAAGCACTGTAAGCTTGAGGTCGTCCTGTCTGCCGGAGGCGCTTCCGAGGGCAAAGCTCAGTTTATCCGCATCATTGATATTTCCCGCATCGAATCCTGCCTCAGCGTTTCCGCCGGCAAGTGCTGCGGTGAAGTCGACTCTTACAGCTCCCTGCATCGTGACAGCGGTCTCAAGAGGCTTTGTCATGTAGCGCCTGTTCATGCAGCCGGATGCTGTGCACATCTTCTCGTCGAAATTGTCCTGTGTGATCCCTGCGGCATGCCAGTCTGTATTGATGGTGCCTGCGCCTTCCGAGCAGCACCCGAGTATGAGCGTTTTGCCCGTATCCCATGAATCTGCCTTATACCATACGTCCTGATCCAGGTTGCTCTGGACGAGGACTGCAGGCATGCTCTCTGCGCCGTTGTCCTGGCCGTACAGATAGTGACTGATCCAGCGGTTGACTACGTCATCGTAGAACTGTCCGTCGATCAGGATACCGTAGCCCTTGTTAGGCATGGTCGGAGTGATGTGCGGACCCTGGTGAAGAACCAGCTTTACATTCCTGCCGGCCTGCTCAAATGATTTCAGCATCATCTCGAACTGCTTGGTCGATACGTTCTCGTCATGGAGACCGTGGACGATCAGGGCGGAGCACTTTATATTATCCGCCTGAAGTGTGTAGTTGCCTTCCTTCCAGAAATCGCTGTAGTCAAAACCGCTCTTCAGCTGCTCGAGACCGAGCTGGCGGTGGAAGTCGTCAAGTGCCTTCTTATCCTCATCTGAGAGGTCAGGGTCGCCGTATCTGCTGGTGCAGAAGTAGGAGAGGAAGCTCATGAGCATCTCCTTAGGCCAGTAACGCTGAGCTCCCTGCTGATTGAGGAAGCTGTACCAGTCAGAGATACCTGCTACCGGCACGATAGTCTCAAGACCCGGCACGCCGGTTACAGCTACGGCAAAAGGCATTGTGCCGGCGTATGAACGTCCTGTCATCGCTACTTTGCCGTTTGACCAGTCTGCTCTGATGCCTGTACTGCGGCTGCGGTCTGTATATGCGATGCGGTCTCCGTGCAGCCATTCAACTACAGCTCTGAATGCATCTCTCTCATAGGATGAGCCTACGTATTCAAATCCGTCTGAGCCGAGTGAGCCGAAACCCGAGCTGACGACGACTGCATATCCTCTGACGAGATAGTAATCAAAATTGTCGAGGTTCTCATAGTATTTGACACCCTGATTTCCGGAATAATCGAAATACCAGTCTGCAGGATCAGCCTGCATGGAGGCTTCAATTGCGCTCATATACGAAGACGGAGCCTGGTGCTCTGCCTTGCGGTACAGTGATGACAGATCGAACGGGTCGCGCTCATCTGACTCGACTTCTTCCATATGCTCATAACCGTCGGCGTTGACACCGGAACAGTAAGGGCGGGCCTCGAAAACTGTTGCCGCCTTATAGTTTCCCTCAGCTGCACTGCGAGGGACCTGGACCATGGCCTTGACAAGATCCGGCATGCCATCACCGTCAGCATCATAGTCAGACTCTACGTAAACGCAGTAACGGACTACTGCCGAAGTCTCCGGGTCATAAGAATCGCCTGTCTTGCCGTCCGTGAACGGGAATACAGGCTGTGCGAGACCGTCCTTAAAAACGGGTACCTGATTGAAATTGCTGCTCATTTTATCTTCTCCTGAATTAACATACTGTATTTTGCGGCGTTGTTGCATATGGTGAAAAAACATATGCCGCCAATACAAAGTGTAACACAATTTGTGTCATCGGGGACGGTCCTTTTTGACACATTTCCGGTCCGTGTGTCAAAAAGGACCGTCCCCTTTGACACAACTGATGGCACAAAAAGATGACAGTGAGAACCGTCCCCACTGTCATCCTCTTTGACATATTCTTACAAGCTATACTGCTTCGTAGCAGCCGAGCATCTTTACTGACTGGCACACCTTCTTCATGTCTTCAAACATCTTCTTGCCGTCTGCTGTGGTGACATCGCCTTCAGCCTCTGCGTAGAAGTAGTAGTTCCATGGAAGATCAGGCATGTGTCTTGAACGCATGATGCTCATGTTGTGTCCGTATGAGCTGAGTGTGCTGATAGCCTTGGCAAGTGAACCCGGCTCATCCTTTACGGTGAACATTATCATGAACCTGTTGTCTGCACCTGCAGGAACGGTATCGTTCTCTACGCGGGACATTATCGCATAACGGACTGTATCTGTGTCGTTTTCTACAGTTACAACCTTGTTGATGAAGAGGTCACCTGCAAACATCATGTCGAGAACCTTTCCGATCTCGCCTGAATTGCTCTTTTCAAACGGGATAACGCACACATCGCACTCGCCGTCTACTACTGCCTGATAAGTCTTGGCATAGTTAGGAAATGCAACTCTTGTACGTCCCGGGAATGCGTTCCCTGCAACTGTATAGTCTCTTGGATCCATGCCGCCGCAGTATGCGATGCGCTGACCTGCCATCATTGTATTCTGCAGGGCCTTGCTTGCTTTAAGGGCGCTCTTGAGGAAAGGTACAAAATATGACCGGATCTCAGGGTCCTCAATGAATCCGGCATCGCTGTCCACGATCGGCTGGTCATGGATAGTATCCTCAGCGGAAATGCCGTGAGCCTTCTTGTACTCTGCTATTCCCTTGACTGCTTCCATCCTGCGGAGGAATGCATCGGCAAGGTCCTTATCGGCCTTATGAATTTCTTCTTTCAGTTTTTCAATATCCATCTTTTCTCTCTTCCTCTTTCCTTTTGCATATTGTCCCAATGCCCTGTAGCAGCATTGCTGTTATTAACTAGTCTGCGTCGAGTCCGTTCTTGATGCGGTTCTCTGCGAAGTTGGTAGCGATAACGCCTTCAGGGATTCCTGTTGCCTTGGACTCTTCGAGCATTCTGTATACGGTGTTGTAGATGTTATGTACCTGCTTGAGTACGTTCTCCTTGTCGTATGTTGTGAATGCTTCCTGACCTGCGTTGATTACTCCGCCGCCGTTGATGATGAAGTCAGGTGCGTACAGGATGCCGCGTGCTTTCAGAGCTTCGCCTGCAGCATCATCATAGATGACGTTGTTGGCAGCGCCTGCGATGGCTTTGCACTTGAACTGCGGGATGGTCTTTGAATTGACGACAGCTCCGAGTGCGCATGGAGCAAAGATGTCACAGTCTACGCCGTAGATCTCATCTCTGCCTACCTCTGTAGCGCCGAGGTCTTCAACAGCGTGCTTCATTGCTTCTCTGTTGGAGTTGTTGCAGACGATCAGCTTAGCGCCGGCAGCGTGGAGTCTCTCTGCGAGATCCATTCCTACTTTGCCAAGACCCTGAACTGCGATGGTCATTCCATCAAGGCTGTCTGATCCGTTCATGAACTGTGCAACAGCTCTGATTCCGTCGAATACGCCGATAGCTGTGAATGGTGAAGGGTCGCCGGATACATCTGCGCGGCCTACTACGTAGTCTGTTGTACGGAGCATGTAGTCAGCATCCTTGGTGTCTGTGTTGACATCCTCAGCTGTATAGTACTTGCCCATGAATGTATTTACAGCTTCACCGAAAGCTTCGAACATAGCCTCTGTCTTCTCGGACGGATGAGCGATAATAACGCCCTTGGCTCCTCCAAGAGGCATTCCTGCTGCAGCGTTCTTGTGGCTCATGCCGCGGGACAGGCGCAGTACGTCGAAAAGAGCGGCTTCTTCACTCTCGTATGGCCACAGACGGCATCCGCCTACAGCAGGTCCGAGATTGGTGTTGTGAAGTGCGATGATAGCCTTGAGACCGGCCTTCTCGTTGTTGAAATAAGCTACCTGTTCGTGTCCATAAGCACGGATCATTTCAATGTTAGTCATTGTGTCATCTCCATTCCTATTAAACAATTAATTACCCATTAATAATTATACTATTTTCATATGCTATGCATATCCTATGCAAATATAAAACGGCGCAAATAATTTGTCAATAACAATAAAAAATGATTGTAAAATTGTACAAAAGAACAAAAATGTGACAAAGAGAACCGTCCCCGTTGTCATACTA
>CAMIWY010000166.1 GCA_946402595.1 uncultured Clostridia bacterium | reverse complement strand
ACCGGCCGTATCGTAGATGAGGCGCTTGTAGGAAAGAACATGGAGCTGCTTATCAGACTGCTCCTCATGGCTTTTGCTGCGCTCACTGTGAGCCAGCTGGTCGGTGTGCTTGAGAACTACATCAATGCATGGATATCACAAAAGATAATCTTCGACATGCGCAATCAGATGTACAAGCATCTCCAGTACATGCCGCATTCCTTTTTCACGACCGAGAAGCAGGGCGACATCATCACGAGGATGAACACCGATATAAGCGGTGTCAGTTCGGTCATCAGCGGTACTCTTTCCAACATTGTCAGCAATGTCGCAACAGTAGTTACGACTCTCGTTGCTCTGTTCAGCATGAGCCCTCATCTTGCGGTAGTGGGCATACTGGTCATACCGCTTCTCATTCTTCCGACAAGGACTGCCGGCCGCACGAGATGGAAATATCTCACTCAGAGTCAGGCCAAGAGCGATGAACTCAATCAGAAGATCGACGAGACGCTGTCAGTCAGCGGCTCGATGCTGGTCAAGATATTCACCCGCGAGCAGAAGGAATATGACGATTTTGTCAAAGTCAACAGAGAGGTGACTGATCTCAATCTCAAGGAGCAGAGATCGGGTCAGCTCTTCAGAGTCGTCATGGGAATGTTCACGCAGGTCGGACCGCTTCTCATATATTTTGCCGGCGGATATTTCATAATAAAGAACATCGACCCTGATCTTACGGTAGGTGTCATTACTGCGACGGTAGCGCTTATCAACAGGCTGTACCGTCCGATAGAGCAGCTTCTGAATCTCTCCGTAGACTTCACAAGATCGCTCGCTCTCTTCACACGTATATTCGACTATTTTGACAGAGAGAACACCATCGTCTCACCGGAGAATGGAGAGAAGCCGGATGTGGACAACAAGCCGATCACATACGAGCATGTTGCGTTCAGCTACAACCCTGAGAACCCTATTCTTACTGACGTGAACTTCGAGGTACCGGGTGGCTCCATGTATGCGATAGTCGGGCCTTCGGGGTCGGGCAAATCGACTGTCGTCAATCTCATTCCGAGACTGTACGACGTGAACGGAGGAAGCGTTAAGGTCGCGGGCGTCGACGTCAGGGATTTTGACCTCGAATATCTGAGATCGAAGATCGGTGTCGTGACACAGGAGACATACCTTTTCAACGGCACTATACTTGAGAACCTGAAGTACGCTAACGATAACGCCACGATGGAAGAGATCGAGGCAGCGTGCAGAATAGCCAACATCCACGACTTTATAAGCAATCAGCCTGATGGTTATAATACCCAGGTCGGTAACCGCGGGCTCAAGCTCTCAGGAGGTGAGAAACAGAGACTGTCTCTGGCGAGAGTCATACTCAAGGATCCTAAGATCCTTATCCTTGACGAGGCTACGTCTGCTCTCGATTCCATTTCTGAGAATTCCATACAGGATGCTCTTGAGAAGATGATGAAGGGCAGGACGAGCATAGTCATCGCACACAGACTCTCGACAATCCTGAAGGCAGACATGATCCTCGTTGTCAAGGACGGAGTCATCGCAGAGCAGGGTACCCACGAAGAACTTCTCGAGCTGGGCGGCACTTATAAAGATCTGTATGAGACGCAGTTCCGTCAGGCCATCGACAGCGAGGCTGCAAGGAGCGACTCTGAAGAGACAGAGGAAAGCGACGGCATAAAAACTGAGACACTGTCCTCGCAATACTCAGTCAAGAGGATCACTGAGGCGGACATTTCAGCCGTCTACAGGCTGGCAAAGTCCAACTCTAAGTATTACGAATACATGAATACCGTTCCGACAAGAGAGAGCCTTACGGAGATCATCTCCGAGCTCCCTGAAGGAGCGCAGAGGCACTGCAAGCATTTTGTCGGATTCTATAACGACGATGATGTGCTGGTCGCTGTCCTTGACCTTATCACCGGATATCCCGAAGGCGACGATGCCTTCATAGGATGGTTCATGGTTGACGGCGCTATGCAGGGCCGCGGCGTAGGCTCGCAGATAATAGCGGATGTCAGGGCGTCGATGAAGGCTGCCGGATACGACTATCTGTCCCTTGGCTGCAGCAGCAACAATGAAGAGGCTATGGCCTTCTGGAAGAGCCAGGGCTTCCGGGAGACCGGGGAACAGCAGGAAGCAGACGGATATACCGTTGTCGGACTGGCGAAAGATATATAGCTGAGCATGTAAAAGAGATCAACAGTGATGCAGACAAAGTTAGGCACTAAATTCTGGATAGCGATGGTCGTTTTCGGACTCATGGGACAGGTCGCATGGGTCGTGGAGAACATGTACTTCAATGTGTTCATATACAAAATGTTCCACGCTTCGCCGGCGGATATCTCGGCGATGGTCATGGCGAGCGCTGTCACTGCGGCGCTGACTACGATCATCATGGGCGCGGTGTCTGACAAGGTCGGCAAACGCAAAGCGTTCATGAGCGCAGGATACATCATCTGGGGCATAAGCATCATCAGTTTTGCATACATCAGAAGCATTTTTATGACGATCGTAATGGACTGTGTGATGACATACTTCGGATCGACCGCCAACGATGCTGCTTACAACGCATGGCTGACGGACAGGGGAGACTCCACCAACAGGGGAAAGATCGAAGGCGTCAATTCGATGATGCCTCTTGTCGCGATACTTGTTGTATTCGGCGGGTTCATGAGTTTCAACCTTGATACCCACGAAGCATGGACGACCATCTACTACATAATCGGCATCGCAACGACACTGATCGGAATTGCAGGATGGTTCATGATAGAGGATGCGCCTGATCTGAAACCGGTCAGTGAAGGCCTCGGCGAGACGCTGGCGTACAGCTTCAGGCCGTCCGTGGCGAGGGAGAACAGGACGCTGTACCTCGGGCTACTGAATTTTGCAGTGTTCGGCATCTCGATACAGATATTCATGCCGTACCTTCTGATCTACTATGAGAAGACTCTGGGCATGGACAATTATGTTCTGATATTCGCTCCGGCTATCATTCTGGCGGCTGTGTTCACCGTGTTCTACGGAAGAAGATATGACAGCAAAGGATTCATGAGCAGCATCGTACCGGCGATGCTCATGCTGATGCTTGGGTATGCGGTCCTGTACTGCACGAAGACGACAGTGCCGGTATTTATCGGATCACTTCTTATGATGTGCGGATACCTTTCCGGAATGTCCGTGTTCGGCGCCCTCATAAGGGACAACATACCTGAAGGCAGATCAGGCCAGTTCCAGGGAGTCAGGATCATAGGGCAGGTATTCATACCGGGACTGATCGGACCGGCTGTCGGAGCATGGATACTGAAGGATGCAGAGGTGATCGCAAACAGCGACGGTACAACTTCTTTCCTGCCGGACAGAGTCATCTGGGCAGCCGCCGCAGCAGTTCTTGTAATACTGCTGGCTGTGCTCGCCTGCACATTCGGAAAGGGCAAAAAATGGAACTGACATTCAGAAAAGCAACATCCGATGATCTTGACGACATCGTGAGAATATATGACAAAAGCCACGATGCAGAGGAAGCTGGCCTTACGACAACGGGCTGGAAGAGAGGTATATATCCTGTGCGCTCTGTTGCGGAAGCTTCGCTTGAGCGCGGCGACATGTATGTGGCTGAACTGACGGATGAGGATCATCCTGATCCGTGGGTGATAGCGACCGGAGTGATCAATCAGATCCAGGTAGATGTATATGCCGGCTGCGACTGGATATATAAGGGACCTGATGATGACGTATCGGTGCTGCACACGCTTTCGGTCGATCCCGATGCAAGGGGCCGGGGAGCCGGACCTGCATTTGTAAGATTCTGGGAGGACCTGGCGGCGGAGGAAGGCTGTTCGATCCTCAGGATCGATACCAATGCACTGAATAAAAGGGCCCGCAGGATGTATGCCGGACTGGGATACATTGAATCCGGGATAGTTCCGACAATTTTCAACGGACTGAAGAATGTGGACCTTGTAATGATGGAAAAATTCATCGGGACGGATATACAGCAGCGACTCAGGGAGATGCAGGATACTAAGTATGCCGACTTTCAGATAGCACTGATCCCGGGCAAGGAACGTGAGCGTGCGATCGGAGTGCGGACTCCTCAGCTGAGAGCGCTGGCGAAAGAACTGTACAAAGCCTCGCAGACAGGTGATGAGGCAGCACGGCGTGAACTTGAGGAATTCATAGGAACACTGCCGCACAAATACTTCGATGAGATGCAGCTTCATGCGTTTGTAATCTCAGAGATAAAGGATTTTGACACATGCATGGCGGAGGTAGAGAGATTCCTGCCGCATGTAGACAACTGGGCGACCTGTGACCAGCTGTCGCCTAAAGTGTTCAGGAAGCACAAGCAGGAACTTCTTTCGCACATTGACTGTTGGCTTGGATCGGAACACACATATACGGTCAGATTCGGGATACTGATGCTGATGCAGCATTTCCTTGATGAGGACTTTGATATATCATATATGGACAGGATCGCAGAGATCCTGTCGGATG
>CAMIWY010000165.1 GCA_946402595.1 uncultured Clostridia bacterium | reverse complement strand
CAAGCTCGGGTTTGAACCGGACAGTCCGTACAGGATCGAAAGCGGCATAAGGCATGCTCTCAGGACATGGGCTGTCAGCGGGAGCACTCTTATGCCGGAGGAGCTCCTCGTGGAGAAGGTGGCGGAGCTGCTTGACATTTCGAGAGAAAATGTCAGGGACTCTGTCAGCGAGATGGTGTTCAACGGCGAACTCGAGGAGGACAGCATTGATGATGTGCCGGTGGTATACCTGTACGGCTACTACCAGGCAGAGCAGAGGGTAGCGTATAACCTCTCGAGGATCCGCAGTGCGGAGACCGCCCCTCTTGCGGCATCGCCTGACAATCTCATAAGTGATGCGGAATCCGGCATGGAGGCTGACGGAATCAGTATCTCTCTGTCCGGTGACCAGATGGATGCCGTATATGCGGCGCTGGTCAACAATGTTTCAATAATCACGGGTGGACCGGGTACGGGCAAAACAACGATACTCAATATTCTTGTAAGGATATTCGCGAGGCTCGGGCTCAGCGTGGCGCTTGCCGCTCCGACGGGTCGCGCCGCAAAGCGCATGGAGGAAGCGACCGGAAGCCCGGCCATGACTATCCACCGTCTGCTCGAGTATGTGTATTCTGAAGATGAGGACCTGCTCAACTTCGGCAGGAATGATGAGAATCCGCTCGAGCAGGATGTCATCATCGTCGACGAGGCTTCGATGATAGATATCATGCTGATGGACGGGCTTCTCGAGGCAGTGAAGACTGGAACCAGACTCATATTCACGGGTGATGCTGACCAGCTGCCGTCGGTCGGAGCGGGCAATGTCCTGCGCGACATGATAGCCAGCGAGAGGATACATACGACCAGACTCAGAGAGATATTCAGGCAGGCCGAAGACAGCCGCATCGTCACCAACTCGCACCTCATAAACAACGGGGAATTCCCTGAACACGGCGGCAGGGACAGTGACTTTTTCATAATTCAGAGAAACAGTGAAACAGAGATCCTCGAGACCATCAAGGAGATGGCAGGCGGCAGACTTGAGAGGGGATTCGACTTTATTAATTCTTCCGACGACATACAGATACTGACGCCTACCAAGAGAGGAGCGCTCGGAGCTCCGAGCCTGAATACAGTACTGCAGGAAGTCATCAATCCGGGAGACGATGAGACGCCCGAACTCAAAATCGGCGGCAAGACCTTCAGACCGGGCGACAAGGTGATGCAGCTCAGGAACAACTACAATGCAGAGTGGAGGAGCGCAGACAGCTGGATTGAAGGCGAGGGCATATTCAACGGTGACATGGGAACCGTCGAGAGTGTCGACATATTTGACAAGACCATGGTCGTGAAGTCTGACGACAGGCTCATAACATATGCGGGCGACATGTTTGAAGAAGTCGATCTCGCTTATGCCGTAACAGTTCACAAGAGCCAGGGCTCAGAGTTCCCGGCAGTGATCATCCCTGCATGGAGATTTCCTCCGATGCTGATGGCGAGAAATCTCCTGTACACAGCAGTAACGAGAGGCAAGAAACTCGTTTTGCTCATAGGAGACCCGCGCTGCATCAAATACATGATCGACAACAACCGCGCAGACGGAAGATACACCGGCCTCAAATACCGGCTGGAGCAGGAAACCGGCTTATCAATCTTTGACTTCTGATGTGTCATCGGGGACGGTCCTTTTTGACACATTTTCTAAATGAATAACATGAGGCGGGCCGGGACCATCAGCCGTGGTCCCCGCGAACATGGCAGGCACTGGGCATTGACCCGGTGCTTTTTCTTTTTTCTTTTGCATAACATAAGATTCCGGAGGTGAGAATAATGCCAAGACATGCAAGACTATTTGGAGAGAGTGGCTACGAGCACATAGTGGTTAGAGGTATAAACAGACAGGTAATGTTTGTGGAGGAAAGTGATTACAGGAAGTATCTGACGTGCCTTGAAAAATACGGCCGCGGACAATCTGTTGCAATTTGTGCATACTGTCTGATGGACAATCATGTTCATCTGCTGCTGTTTGATGAATCGGCAGGCATTCCACTGATGATGAAAAAAATTGGCATTGCGTACACGTCATATTTCAATCGTAAGTACGACCGTACCGGATGTCTGTTGCAAAACAGATATCATAATGAGCCCATTTTAAGTGAAAGACAGCTGGTGGCTACATTCAGATATATTATGAATAATCCGGCAAAGGCGGGTATCTGCAGTGCTGCAGAATATAAATGGAGCAGCTTTCACGAATACTGGGGGAAAGGCTCTTTTGTGGATGCGTCAGTTGCAGAATCTCTTTTCGGTTGCGAAGAATGCTTCAGAGACATCTTGGATGATCAGACAATTGCTGATGACGGATCAGTATCCAAGAAATTGTTTTCAGACGAGTGGGCAGTTGATGTGATGAGAGAATGTATTGGGACTGGCAAAGGGGTAGAGCTTCAGAAGTACAGTCGGAAAGACCGGGATGAAGCATTGCATAAACTGAAGAAATACGGATTGAGCGTAAGACAAATTGAAAGACTGACAGGCATAAACCGAGGGATAGTACAGAGGGCATAGAATGTGTCAAAAAGGACCGTCCCTAATGACACATCAGGAGGGAGAAATGCTAAGGAGAATAACCGGAACGGCAGCAGCTGCGATGCTCGACCTGATCTATCCGCCGGCGCTGTACTGCGTATGCTGTGGCAAGATAATAGATGAGACAAGGACGTACCGACTGTGCAACGACTGCATGCAAAACATAAAGTGGATCGACGGCAGAACGTGCATGAAATGCGGGAGACAGCTCGGCACTTCGAACCCGGGCGCGGTCTGCTTCAACTGCAGGGAGCATCCGCATTCCTTTGACCGTGGGTTCACATGTACTGAATACGGAACGCATGAGAGGGGCATGGTGTTCGCCATGAAATATGACGGGCGGCCGGATATATCGGTCCCGCTGGGAGAAATCCTCGCAGACCGCATGCTGGCGGAATTCGGCGAAGATGAGCTTCACGGGATGTATGACATGATCCTGCCGGTCCCTGTCCATCCGACGAAGAAAAACCTGCGCGGCTACAACCAGGCTGCTCTTATTGCGGAAGAGTTCTCCCGCAGGACCGGCTTCACAGCTGATGACGATGTTCTCATAAGAACGAGGGAGACACATATCATGAGATCGCTCGGGCCTGAGCAGAGACGTGAGAACATACACGGCGCATTCAGCATAAGACCGCGGCGCCTGCCTGAAATAGCAGGAAAGAGCATTTTGCTCATAGACGATATATACACAACGGGTGCCACCATCGATGAGCTTGCTGTCGTGCTCAGAGATGCAGGTGCTGCGTGCGTGGACTTTCTCACTTTTGCTTCAGGCGCGGACATGGTAAAATCCTGAATATGATGAGCAGAAGATTTCACAGAATGATACCGGTGATTCTCACCGTCCTACTGGTGATCAGCGCAGGGGCGGCATCTTTTGCTGCGGACAAAACGGCCGAAGTCTGCAGGACGCAGGATGAGGCTGCTGCGGCTCTCCGGGAGGCCATGAAAGACAGGGAGGAATCGGCAGGCATATGCCTTATAACGGACATTGCTGCTGAGGATTCTGAAGATATAATAAGTGAAATCTTTGAGGGTGCGCTCGGGCATACGGGTGATCCTGAAGAGGGAGATTACCTGAAATTCCAGTATGAGAGCTGCAATGCTTCGGCAAAACCTGTTACGGAGAATGGTGAAAAAGCCGTACTGCTGACATACACACTCTCGTATTATGACGATGCGGAGCAGGAGGCTGCAGTGGATGAGAAGGCTGGTGAGATAATAGATTCTCTCGGCCTGGACGGCATGGACGATGCTGAAAAGACCGGTGCGATCTACACTTACCTTCTCGACAACGTTGAATACGACTATGACAACCTTGCTGACGAGGAGTATAAGCTGAAACGTACGGCGTATGCGGCGCTCATAGACGGCAAAGCAGTATGCCAGGGTTATTCTGCAGCATTCTACAGGCTGCTTCTTGCTGCCGGAGTGGATAACCGCATCATATTCGGAACCGGGATAAACAGCAGCGGTGAGAGTGAGGATCACACCTGGAATATAGTCCGCATAGGAGATACCTATTACAACACCGATGTGACCAGGGATGACGAACTGGGAGAAGACAGGTACTATCTGAAGGCGGCGGATCCGTTCAGCGAGGATCACATCAGTTCAGAAGAATACATGACAGAAGAGTTCGCTTCCGAATATAAGATCTCAGAGACAGATTACGGGAAGGCGGGTATCAGCATCATCGACCACATAGGGGCAGCCGCGCTTGAATTCAGGAAGCTGTTTCAGAGACTGATTGAGGCGCTCTAAAAGGTGTCACTGGGGACGGTCCTTATTGACACACCCACAGCACATCTGCCGGCACAAAAAATGTGTCAAAAAGGACCGTCCCCGATGACACACGGCAGGGGGATGTGCTACAATACTTGGGAATTCTGCGGGTCATGTTCGTGGTTGAAAGTCCAGGCCAGATACGGGCAAAGGGATCCACGTAA
>CAMIWY010000164.1 GCA_946402595.1 uncultured Clostridia bacterium | reverse complement strand
TTGCGGCATGAGAAAAGCCTCGACCTTTCGATCGAGACTTTGTCTACAGTCTGAAATGCTGCCCTAAACAGGCAGCATTTTGTTTCTTGTCCTTATCCACATTATCGCTATTACCAGCGCCGATACGCCCCAGCTTATCGGGAATACCATCATCAGTGAGAAGAAGGTGTGGTATATCCTGAACCCCGTGAAGACCCACGTGATCCTTGTACCGCAGACTCCTATGAAGGAGACGACCGCAGGTATCATGGACTTTCCGAGGCCTCTCAGCGCACCTGACAGGTTGTCCATGATTACATTAAGTGTCTCGCCGTACATAAGTATCCTGACTCTCAACGCCCCTATCTCCACTATTGCGGGCTCATCCGTAAAGAGTCCCATAAGGCTGTTGACGGTAAGTATCGTTATTATGCTCACAACCATCGTAAAGACCCAGCTCACCAGCAAAGTCTTTCTTACTACATCTCTGCACCTCTTATACTCGCCCGCTCCGTAGTTCTGCCCCACGAATGTCACAAGGGTCTGAGTAAATGCATTGACCACGAAGAATACGAATATCTCTATGTTGAAGGCCGCTGAAGATGCCGCCATCACATCTGGCCCGAGGCTGTTGACCGCAGACTGCACGCACAGATTGGAGATCGAGAAGACGGTGCTCTGAAGTGCTGCCGGAAGTCCGATCCTGATGATCTGCATGAGTATCGGTTTGTCAAGCCACAGCTTTGTGACCCTGACCCTGATGAAGCCCTCCTCTCTTCTGAGCTTATGCAGGAGAAGCATGGAGCTTATCATATTGGCCATGACGGTCGCGATAGCAACGCCGTCGACATCCATTTTGAATACAATAACGAATACAAGATTGGCCGCTACATTGAATACGCCTCCGATGAAGAGACAGATAAGCGGCGTTCTTGTATTGCCGTTGCTCCTTAATATGGCTGCCTCAAAGTTGTAGAGCATTATGAATGGAGCGCCTCCGAAATATATCCGGAGATACTGGACTGAGTACGGTGCTACCTCTTCAGGGACCCCCATCAGCCTGACTATAGGACCGGCGATCAGATTGCCGGCAACGGCTATGAAAAGGCCGCAGATGAGAGCCAGTACCATCGAGGTATAGACCGCCTTCCTGGCCTGCCCGGGCTTTCTCGCCCCGATATTCTTGGCAATGACTACGTTGGCGCCCACTGAAAGGCCTGTGAAGAAGTTTACAAGAAGAGATACTACCGATGCATTTCCTCCTACGGCTGCCATCGCCTCCTTGCTGGCGAACCTTCCTACAACAGCCACATCTGTCGCGTTGAACAGCTGCTGCAGCATGCTTGTCAGCATCAGAGGTATGGCAAAAAGAAGGACCTTATCAAGGATCGATCCCCGGGTCAGGTCCTTTCTGTCATTTCCTATAGATTTATTACTGTTTTCCGGTTTACTGTTTTCTGCCATGTCTTACGAATTCCCCGTATGTGAAGAAGCAGAGTCCGGTCCATATTATAACGAACGCGATTATCTGAACTCTGTCGATCGGTTCTTTGAAGAGAAATATCCCGAGCAGCAGTGTGATGGTCGGACTTATATACTGTGCCAGTCCTATGATGAAAAGCGACACCTTAGGCGCAGCTACGCTGAACAGTGCCACAGGGACAAGCGTAACGAGTCCGCTCAGGAACATCAGCGCATATTTGCCCGGAACGCCCACGCTGATGCCGCCGATTCCCTTCGTTTCGATATATATGATAGCAAAGAGCGCAAGCACGGCGTATATCATCGTTTCATAAACGAGAGATATGACCGCCGGCTGTTTCGCTGTCTTCTTGATAGCTGTATACACAGCCCATGTACCGGCAAGTCCGAGAGCTACGCCCGGAAGCTGCCTGAAATGCATCAGTATGATAATGATCGCAACGAGGGCAAAAGCCATGGCGGTCATGTTATACCGGGTAAGCTGCTCCTTGAAAACTATGATACCTACCGCACAAATGACGAGCGGCTCAATATAATAGCCTATCGCAGCCTGGATCACGTGTTCCGATGTCATGGCCCATATGTATATGCTCCAGTTGACCGTCAGTATGAATCCGGAAGTAAAGTATCTGGTTCTTACCTTCCTGTCCCGCAGAGGTCCCCATATTTCCTCTTTGCTGTATCTGATCCTTGCCGCGATATACGAATATATGAACATGGTCACGATCCTGTACAGGATTATGATCCATGACGGTATCGGTTCCAGCGCCTGCCAGTATATAGGACAGAATCCCCATATGAGCTGGCACGCCAGAACTGATAACACTCCAGTCCTGTAATCATCCTTCATCAGAGTCCGAGTACCTCCTCAGCGACTCTGACTCCGATTCTTATACAGTCATCGCATGATGTGAACATCTGGCCGTTGTTGCCGGTCTTGATGTCGATGCAGTACAGACCTTTTGCCTGTTCAATGAACTTCCTCTGCATCGCTCCGGCAGCCTTCATGGTCTCCTTCTTGGTGTTGCCGGGATCTGCTGTGTTGCCGTCACTGTGAACAAGTCCGGCAAGCATCGCTGCACCTGAAAGCGCTCCGCAAACGCCCTTGCCTGTTCCCATGCCGCCGCCGAATCCTTCTCCCATCTTGTAGAGAAGCGATTCATCGATACCGAGAGCATCGGCAAATACGCAAGCCACCGACTGGCAGCAGTTAAATCCTTCTCTGTGCATTGCAGCTGCTTTTTCAGCTCTGTCCATTATCTTCTTTCTCCTTTTTTTCTTCTTTTCCTTTATATTCAAGACACAGCATCGTCAGATCATCGAACTGAGGTGCCTCTGCCACGAATCTGTCTACTGATCTCGCCATCCATTTCACGATGAACTCAGGATTTCCGTGTCTGCATATGTTCAGCCCTTCCACCGCACGCTCTGCGGAATAGAATTCATTTTCAGCATTCTGGGCTTCTGCAAGGCCGTCGGTATAGACGAATACCTTTGAGTCCTTCTCCATCCTGATCTCGTACTCTGTATATTTAAGTCCAGGCATTCCGCCTATGACGAACCCGTGCCTGTCCTTAAGGATCTCAAATCCTGTGCCATCCGCCATGACCATCGGATACTCATGCCCCGCATTGGAAGCAGTAAGTATGCCTGTCTCTGTATCCAGTATTCCAAGCCATACCGTAACAAACATCTCCTCACGGTTATTCGCGCAGATCTGGTCATTGACCGTCTCAAGTATCTTTGCCGGTCCGGCACCGGTCATGGCCTGATTCTTGATCATGATCTTGGATACCATCATGAACAGCGCCGCCGGGATGCCCTTGCCGGATACGTCTGCTATAACGACGCCGAGATGAGTGTCATCGATCAGGAAGAAGTCGTAGAAATCTCCTCCGACTTCCTTGGCAGGTGTCATCGAAGCATAGATATCGAACTCCTTGCGGTCAGGATATGCAGGAAATTCATTAGGAAGCATGTCTTCCTGTATGCGGGTCGCAAGTGACAGCTCCGCACCCATACGCTCTCTTTCAGCAGTGATCTCAGTGATATGGTCTACATAATCCTGTATTTTCTCTTCCATCTGATCAATGGATCCTGCGAGCATGCCGATTTCATCGACGTTTTTGATGGTGTCTGTCAGACTGCTTCCGCGTCTCACGTTTTCGCGGGCAAAACGCTGAGCCTCATCTGTGATCTTGCTGAGCGGATCAAGCAGTGTCCTGTGCAGGTATACGCTCTGTCCTATGGTCACAAGCAAAGCAAGAATTATGAGAACAAACACTACCTTATTGACATATTCAAGTCTCAACTCGTTGAGCTCGTCAAGCTGTCTCTGTACACACAGAATGCCCTTGACCTGATTATCTGATCCCCTGAGAGGAATGAGTGCCGTGATGTGAGGTTTTGTCTCTATCTCCCCCTTGTCCCTGACAACGAACTCGCTGAAAGTCCTCTGCTCATACAGAGATCTGTATTTCTCCCTGTATTCGTCATTGGTCGTCTCTCTTATATACCCGAATTCATATGGCACGAAGTCCATCTCATAGTTGGACACAGAGAATATGAACCTTATGTGCCCGTAATCCGACTGGTCAGGCTGGATGACATATATGAATGCTGATCCTGAAGAATTGCACAGAGCCTGCAGCTCATTGAATGCTTCTATATAATCGCCGGAATGCCCTTCACTCTGATTGTAGCGGTACAGGTCCTCACCATCTATGATATCGGCCGCTGTGCTGGCAGTCAGAAGAGCCCCGTCCTCATACTGTTCCAGGAGTGAATCACGGAATCCGTCATAACCCACGTAGCCGACAAGCCCGGCAAAAACAGCAAGCAAAACCACAATTCCGAAAATACTCCGGAATGCAATGCTTTTCCTGTACTTTTTGAGGTTATTATCAGCTTTTTTCAGTTCTTCGTCCATTGATCTCACAATGTCACCTGAAGTTCTGCCAGCCGTTCCGTTTCAGGCCCATACTTTCCCTTTTACAATAAATAAAGATATCATATATCGTGTGACATCGCCACATTTCACGGAATACAAAAAACCTATTTTGTGCATGTAATTCTGCGGGAA
>CAMIWY010000163.1 GCA_946402595.1 uncultured Clostridia bacterium | reverse complement strand
CAGGGATATCCTGACAACGATAATCAAGAGCTTCAACGGCGGACCTGTAGGCATCGAGACCATTGCTTCGGCAATAGGCGAGGAGAGGGTCACCATCGAGGATGCCAATGAGCCTTACCTCATCCAGGCCGGCCTCATTTACCGCACGCAGAAGGGCCGCATGGCTTCAAAGGCTGCATACGAACACATGGGACTCATGGGATTCTACAACGAGCCTGAGAATACCGGCAAAAGCAGCGAGCAGATGACTCTTGAGGACCTGTAGGCTGTCTACAGACTGTGCTTAAGTCTGATATCCTGGAATTCTGGCGGCATTTCAGAATCAGAAGCGTCTGAAAATAAACAACATGAAGGAATAATTACTTAATGAAGATAACGGATTTTGATTATACCCTGCCTGAAGAGCTGATCGCGCAGACTCCGATGGAGCAGCGTGACGGCTGCAGGCTGATGGTACTTAACAGAAGTGAAAAGACGGTCGAGCACCGTCATTTTTACGATATACTGGATTATGTAAACCCGGGAGACTGCCTGGTCCTGAATGATTCCAGGGTAATCCCGGCGAGGATGTACGGCCTTAAAGAAGGCACAGGCGCTCACATCGAGCTGCTTCTTATCAAGCGCATCGAAGGCGACCGCTGGGAATGCCTTGTAAGGCCGGGCAAAAGGCTCCACGAAGGTGACACTGTTATCCTTGCGGGCAGGACAGATACCGTGCCTGCCGGGACAGAGGCACCGGAAAGCGGATATACTCTCGTCAACGGGATAGAGCAGCCATTCAAGGCGCATATCCTCGGTGTCCACGATGCGGATAATGCCACCAGACTTGTTGAGTTTGAATACGACGGGATATTCATGGAAAGGCTCGAGGAGATAGGCTCCATGCCTCTTCCACCGTATATTTCCAGGCCTGCAGAGGACAGCGACAAGGAGATGTACCAGACTGTGTACAGCCGCATTGAGGGATCCGTTGCAGCTCCGACGGCCGGACTTCACTTCACTAAGGAGCTTCTTAAGAAGGCTGAGGAGAAGGGTGTCCGCATCGCATATGTCACTTTGCACGTAGGAATAGGTACTTTCAGACCGGTCAAGGTGGATACAGTCGAAGAGCACAAAATGCACTTTGAGGAGTGCTCCATAGATGAGGCCAACGCTGAGATCATCAACCGCACCATAGAAGAAGGCGGCAGGATCATCTCAGTCGGAACGACATCCACAAGGACTCTTGAGAGCATGGCAGGGATGCCGATGCAGCCGTTCGTGCTTAAGAAGAAGGACGATGCATCAGCCGGCAGCACAGGCCAGTCTGAGCATGCGAAGTACGGCGCGAACAAAATGTTCAGAGTGCGCTCAGGACACACATCAACCGGCATCTTCATCTACCCGGGCTACGAGTTCAAGATAGTCGATGCACTCATCACCAACTTCCACCTGCCGAAGTCGACACTTCTGATGCTCGTGTCGGCACTGTACGACAGAGAAGAGATACTGAAGGCATACAACATCGCAGTAGAGGAGAAATACAGATTCTTCAGCTACGGTGACGCGATGCTGATCGAATAGAATGTGACTGTGGGGACGGTTCTCACTGTCACAAAAAAAGCTGACAGTGAGAACCATCCCCACTGTCATAAAGGATAAATGAATGGAATACGCAGTTAAATACGAATTATTACATACAGATAAAAAGACGGGTGCCAGGCGCGGGCGTATAACGACGCCGCACGGCACTATTGAGACGCCTGTTTTCATGCCGGTTGGCACGCAGGCTACGGTCAAGGCCATGAAGCCTGAGGCTGTAGCTGATACTGGAGCACAGATCATCCTGGCCAACACTTACCATCTCTTCCTGAGACCTGGAAGCGACATAGTAAGGGAGGCGGGAGGTCTTCACAGGTTCATGAACTGGGACAAGCCGATCCTCACTGACAGCGGCGGGTATCAGGTGTTCAGCCTGGGTGCCATGCGCAAAATCACTGAGGAAGGTGTCATGTTCGCTTCGCACATTGACGGAAGCAGGCATATGCTGAGCCCGGAGAAGTCTATCGAGGTACAGAATGACCTGGGCTCGGATATCATAATGGCTTTCGATGAGTGCGCGCCTAAGGACGCGTCAAGAAAATACATCGAGAAATCCCAGGCGATGACCACAAGATGGCTTGAGAGATGCGTCAAGGCACATAAGTACCCTGACAGACAGGCGCTTTTCGGCATCATGCAGGGAGGATTCCACAGAGACCTGAGAGAGAAGAGCGCTAAGGAGATCGTGGATCTTGACCTTCCGGGATATGCTATCGGAGGCATCTCAGTCGGAGAGAGCAAGGAAGACTATATCGGAGTCCTCGATTATGCACCGCAGCTGCTGCCTGAAAACAAGCCGCGCTATGTCATGGGCATAGGGACTCCTGACTATATATTCGAAGCAGTACAGCGCGGAGTCGATATGTTCGACTGCGTTGAGCCGACAAGGATCGCGAGACACGGCATGGCCATGACGAGCCACGGAAGGATCAGCATCAAGAATGCAAAATTCGAAAGAGACTTCACACCGCTCGATCCTGAGTGCGACTGCTACACATGCAGGAACTACACAAGAGCATATCTCAGACACCTGTTCAAGGCAGGTGAGACAATGTCGCACATGCTTCTGAGTGAACACAACCTGAGGTTCCTTTCAAAGCTTTCAGAGGACATCCGCAGATCGATAGAAGAGGACAGATTCAGCGAATTCAAGGAAGAGTTCTACTCAAAGTACTACGAGGGCAAATAAACAGGGTGCCATATGGACAGAGAACAGAGAACCATAAGAGGGGGACAGAGATGGACATACACAGCAGGTTCAAATACGTGCGGATACAGGGGAAAAGACTGGCGAGCAATACTCTTCAGGGCAAGGGGATTTTCAGCCTGTGCTGGCAGCTTGTGCAGGATAAGGCTATGGAGCAGGAAGATGCGGACCTCTTTGTAGAGATCGATTCATGGTTCGCTGAACATCTTCCGTGGCCGCCTCAGTGCAAAAGGCAGGAGCCTGTCGTGTGCTGGTTCAAGACCGAGAACTCGGAAGAAATGCTGAAGATGATCGTTCCGGCGCTGTGGCTGCTGGACAGATACGAAGTGCCGTATTACCTCGTGTATTCGAATACGCCGGGTGAGATAGTGTACGAGGACCAGTATCAGATAGCCGCAATGGCAGGCGAGGCGCTTCAGATTGAAGAGCTGCAGCCATCGTGGTCGCCGGAAGACTGATGAGGCGGCATGAAACTGAGAACAGAAAAGGAATAATATTGAATAATGGACATAAAAGATACCAGAGTACTTAATAAGGACCTCCTGTGCCCGGCTGCGGAGCACTGCGGCGGATGCATCTATCAGGGCGTGCCGTACGAAGAGCAGTACAGGCAGAAGGACGAGGCAGTAAGAAAGCTCCTAGGCAAGCACGACATAGATGAATCCGTGTACCTCGGAATGGAGCCTGCAATCTGCACGGGAGAATACAGGAACAAGATGGAGTACACATTCGGCGACCTCGAGAAGGGCGGCGAGCTTGAACTCGGCATGCACTTCAAAGGCCGTTTTATGTCCATAATAACGACAGATGAGTGCCAGCTTGTACCACATGCATTCAATGTGATACTCCGCTCTGTGCTCAGATTCTGCCGTTCTGAGGGCTATGTGCCTTACCACCGCAAGACACACCTCGGTCTGCTGCGCAACCTTGTCGTAAGGTGCGGAGTAAGAACAGGGGAGGTGCTGGTCAACATAGTCACTTCGAGCGAGCCGGGATTCGATGAGGACAGGTTCCGTGAGCTTCTTCTGGCGCTTGACCTGAGGACAGAGAGCGAGAAGGCTGAAGGTCAGGAGGGCATGAAGATCGTCGGTATCATGAGGACCTTCAACGACAGCGTGGCAGATGCTGTCATAGACGAGAGCCATAAGATTCTCTGGGGTCGCGATTACTACAACGAAGAGATCCTCGGCCTGAAGTTCAAGGTCAAAGCTTTTGCCTTCTTCCAGACCAATATCGATGCAGTCGAGAGGCTGTACAGGTACGTGCTGGACGTGGTCCCTGATGTTTCGGGCAAAACGGTCTATGACCTGTACTGCGGAACAGGCACTATATCTCAGCTGATGGCATCAGCGGCGAAGGATGTCTACGGTATCGACATAGTGGAGGATTCGATCATCGCAGCAAGGGAGAACACAGAACTCAACGGCATAGAAAACTGCCACTACATCTGCGGCGATGTCAAGGAGAAGCTGGACGAGATCCCGGTGAAGCCTGATGCTATAGTTGTTGACCCGCCGAGAGTCGGCATCCACGATAAGGCAGTGGGGATGCTGTCACGGTACGGGATAGACGAGATCGTATACGTATCCTGCAACCCTAAGACGCTTTGCATCAACCTTGACAGCTTCCGCGTCAACGGATACGAGATAGTATCTATTAAAGCGTTCGACAATTTCCCGCTCACAAAACACACAGAATGTGTGTGCCTCTTAAGGAAAAAATAAGCCTGAATCATAACCACCAGTTGAACTGGTGGTATGCACTAGCCCTAAAAGGGCATCGTA
>CAMIWY010000162.1 GCA_946402595.1 uncultured Clostridia bacterium | reverse complement strand
AGCCGGAAAAAACTTTTCCGTCCCCGGGTTTCTTGCCTACCCGCCGATAATACCACGTTTTGCTTCGGCTTTTTTGACAAAACTGTGAATAATCGTAGCACAAATCATTCCAAGTAGCAAGCCGCAGATCACATCTGATGGATAATGCATTCCGAGATAGAGTCTCGAGAGCCCGATCAGGCATGCCAGCACGACAGCTGCGATCCCGAATCTGTGAACGACACGTGCATCAGCGCCTACACCTTTCCATCCGAGGCATGGTACCTCACTGTACGACCGGATCAGCTTCACCTCACTGGTATCATCGTTTTTCACTCTGTGTTTTACGGGCAAAGTGCTTATGAACATTGCCCACGCAGGTCCCATGGCGTTAGCGGAGTGTCCGCTCGGGAACGACGAGTCGCCCGGAGGCGGCAGCATGGCTTTGACCGCGGAGAACGTGATCCACGGGCGGGTCCTGTCGACAAGAGGCTTGAGCGCCAGGTTGCAGCAGAGGAAGGTAAACGCAAGAGACAGGGAGCACAGAATGCCGAGTCTTCTCGTACGTTTGAATATCATGAGAAGCAGGCATACCGCGATCCAGAATATGCCGCCCTCTCCGAACATGGTTATCACCTTCATCACCGGCGTCAGCCATTCCGCGTTGAGTGTCTGCTGAATGCCTATAAGAAGATTTCCGTCAAATTGTGTGAATCCATCCATTATTTACGATGCCCCTCATTCTTGCTTTTATTTGTCTTTGCTGAACAACGCCTGTGTCAAACAGTGTCTGTTCACGTCGATACAGATACTCTATCTTTTTATGTATAGATTCTGTAGCATGCGCCTTAACTCTTCTTTAAGAAACCCGGGCGGGAAACATCTCTGTCCCCGCCCGGGCTGTCATTTCACCTGTTTTCCTCCGGTCATGCTTCGCGCACTTCATTCCGTATCAGTTCCGGAATGCCGCCGGAGAGCATCAGCTCAGCTCGCTCATGCGGCTCAGCTACTTGCACATTCCTTCAGGATAGTTGATGTATACCTTAGGGATCCTGAGGTCGAAGCAGCATGTGATCTCGTAGTTGATGGTGCCGTTGATTGCAGCGAGGTCATCAGCGCTGATCTCTGCATCGCCCTGCTTACCCATGATGACGACCTCGTCACCGAGCTTTACATCAGGAACAGCGCTTACGTCTACCATACACTGGTCCATGCAGATGTTGCCGACTACAGGGCACTTAATGCCGCCGACCAGCACGCAGATTTTGCCGCTGTTGAGTCTCGAATAACCGTCAGCGTATCCGAGTCCGATAGTAGCGATCTTGGTCTCCTTGTCCGAAGTGAACTTGCGGCCGTAGCTTACGGAAGTTCCTGCAGGAACAGTCTTGAGGTTGACGATCTCAGCCTTGACAGTCATGACAGGCTTGAGGTCGAGAACTTTGCCCTTGAGATATCCCGATGGAGCAAGTCCGTACAGGATGATTCCCGGACGGCATGCGTCAAAGTGGATCTCAGGATATACCATGATGGATGCCGAGTTAGCGCAAATCTTCTTAGGATCGAAGCCTGCTGCGTTCAGCTTCTCCATGAAAGCGTTGTAGTTGCTGATCTGAAGTCCAGTGTACTCTCTCTGCTCCTCGTCAGCTGTCGAGAAGTGTGTGATGATGCCAGGGAGCTCGATGCCAGGAAGCTCGGAGAACTTCTTGTACTGCTCAACAGCATAGTCGCGCTCTTCTTCAGTGAAAACTCTGAATCCGATACGGCCCATTCCTGTATCGAGTGCGAAGAGGCACTTTACAGGCTCAGCGCCCTCAGCAACAACCTCATCGCTCAGAGCCTTGACGTAATCATAGTGCATTACTACCGGTGTCAGATCATACTCGATAACTGTGTCGACGCACTCTGCCGGAGTCAGACCGAGAACTACGATGCTGCCCTCGATGCCGTCCTCACGGAGGTTGACACCTTCCTCAAGAGTAGCAACGGCAAAATGATCAACTCCGTTGTATTTGAGGACTTTTGCACATTCAGTAGCGCCGTGTCCGTATCCGTTAGCCTTGATGACGCCAATCATGTTCGGGCACTTCATCTGGCGCTTGATTTCCTTGACATTATGGTCAAAAGCAGACATATCGATCTCTGCCCATACCTGTCTCAATGTTTCCTTATACATAGCAAATCTCCTTACATCCTGAACCGGCCGCACTATTCTTCGCATGACCGGTCCCGTTTAACACCCACCTTACAATTCCGCACAATGAGGGCATCTGCACGCCTTCACGTACACATAAATTTTACTCCTATAAACATTACATAGCAAGAACTCCGTTCCCCTTAATGGGAAACGGAGCTCGTGTACTTTCCTATTCTGCAGCCTCTTCTGCAGGTGCCTCTTCTGCGGCAGGTACCGGCCTTTCGATTAGCTGAATATCGTTCAGGAGCATCTGGCTCTTGTTGTATTCGATCCTGACCTTATCACCCTGCTGCGGGAAGTATCCGGTTGCATACTTGCTGTTCTTATCATAGTTCAGCGTAACGCTGGTGCCATTGATCGTAACAGTAAAGGTATTGGTTTTCGGATTGCCTGCCTCGATGATTCCTTCACCGGAGATAATGACATCCGGTTCAGGTTCTGGTTCTGGCTCAGGAGCCGGTTCTTCCTGCGGCTGCTCTTCAGGCTGAGTTTCATCCTGTGGCTGCTCCTCAGGAGTGGTCTCTTCCTGCGGCTGTTCTTCAGGAGTAGTCTCGTCCTCAGGCTGACCCTTATCCTCTTCCTTATCCGGATCCTCTTCCTTGTCCTTGTCCTGGTCTTCATCGCTCTTACCCTTTTCGAGCAGCTCCATCTTGATGAGCTTCATGCTCTTTTCCATGTAAGTGACCCTGACCTTGTCGTCTACTGCAGGCAGGTATCCGCTAGGGATGTCGAGGTCATCCTCGATATTGAGTACGAGTTCTGTCTCGTCATCGACCTTTACCTTGAAGGAGTTCGGGTTTGCTTCGCTGGTCCACTCGGTGATGACCGCATCAACTGTTTCAGTCTGCTCTGTTGGTTCCGGTTCTGGTTCTGGAGTTGGTTCCGGTTCTGGTTCCGGTTCAGGATCCGGCTGCGGTTTTGGAGTCGGCTTTGGCTTGGCCTCCTTCTCCCACAGAGCCGTAACCGTCATGTCCTTGGTTACCTTGTTGAAGGACTTGTCCCAGCCCTTGAACTTGTAGCCCGTATGCTGAGGGTTGGCAGGTGCCGTTGCGGCTTTGCCCTTCTCAACCTTTACGGCCTTGAGCGTTTTGCCGAATCCGTCAACGAATGTGACCTTGTATACAGTCGGCTGCGGTGTCTGCTTTACGCAGTAGATGTTGATAGCTACAGCCTTGCCGCTGCTGAGAGTTCCGGTGTACTGGATCTCTGACTTGTAGCCCTTGGCCGGCTTATCGCCAGTATACTTTGTATTCTTTCCGGTCTGAATCATGTAGACCTGCTTGCCGGTATTCAGAGTCACATAGTTCTTGGCAACAGTCTCAATGGTTCCGTTGACAAGCTTGACCTCGATCTTCTCGGATTTCTCCTTGACAATGTCGATGTTGCTCGCCTTAGGAGTGCTCTTGACGTCGCCCTCGAAGGTGATCGTAACGGTGTCGACGACTTCGACGTACTTTGCAACGCCTGTGACACTGGTGTCCTTGTCAAGTTCGAACCTGTACGATGTCGATGAATCGATTGCTACGAGCATGGACTTTTCAGTAAACTCGGTAACCGTTCCGCTGATGGTCATCTTCTCAGGAACCTTGTCCGCTTCCTTTGAAACGTTAATGACCGACGCATACGGATACTCGTTCAGGTCTCCCATGTATACGAGATCTACTTCATCGCCCTTGCTCAGCTCCCCGTTGATCTCCGTTTCATCATTGATGGTAAAAGATACCGTCAGGCTTTTGCCCGTGACCGTGACTGACTTATCCGTTACATCAGCTACCTGTCCGCTGAAAGTCAGGTCCTTCTGTACGTGTTCACGCAAAATGACTTTGTCCGCCGTCTTATTGTCTCCGGACGAGTGGTACTCAACGTCAACAACGTCGTCAAGGTTCAGTGCGTCCATGCCACCCAGATCGTACTCCGTCTCATCGGTGGTCTTGAACTGCTGCAGGCCGTCATCGCCACTGATCGTTATGCTGTCCTGCGCAGCCTCCTTCAGAGTACCGGTCGAGATCCCCATCTCAACCTTGTCCTCCTTGCTGCATGCTCCGAGCACCAGAACAAGCGCAGCAATCAGCACTGCAGAGAACGCAATTCTTAGCTTTTTCTCCATAAATCCCTCCTTACCAATTTTTATATTCATATTACCTTGCAGGAAATATTATCCTCTTGCAATTATTCTCATTTACACCCGCCGCGCCTTAAATGCGCACTACTGAGTTCATCATTATACTTTTATTATACGACATATCCAGCAAAATATTAACAACTTGTGCTTGTTGCTATCTGCCGGAAACTGTGTTATCATATTCGGGCATGTGAAAAGCTGACAAGGAGAACCGTCCCCGTTGTCAGAATTTGTCTCAGTAGCTCAGGGGACAGAGCACCGCTCTCCTAAAGCGGGTGTCGCGCGT
>CAMIWY010000161.1 GCA_946402595.1 uncultured Clostridia bacterium | reverse complement strand
GCTCTCGACGGAATCGGAATGGGACTCGGATTCACACTTGCTCTTGCATGCATGGGAGCTATCAGAGAGTTCTTTGGTACAGGATGCCTCCTCGGCTTCACTATCATCCCGAACTTCTCCATCGGATTCTTCAACCTGCCTCCTGGCGGATTCTTCGTATTCGGTGTGCTGATCGCAATCATCCAGGCAGCTACCAAGGGTAAGGCACTCAAGGCTAAGGGCTTCAGCTGCGGACTTTGCCCGATGTACAATTCGTGCAACACTGCAGAGGCTAACGAAGAGCTCGAGGCCAAGAAGGCAGCTGAGGCTGCACCAGCAGTATAGAAAGGAGGACAGACATAAATGGTAAACCTTATAGTAATCTTTATGGCGATAGTCCTCGTTAACAACTTCGTACTGTCGCAGTTCCTCGGAATCTGTTCATTCCTTGGTGTATCAAACAAGATGAGCTCTGCAGTTGGTATGGGCGGCGCGGTAGTCTTCGTAATGGTTATCGCTGAGCTCGTAACATGGCCTGTAATGCAGCTCCTCAACAAATTCGAGATCGGATATCTGCAGACCGTAGTATTCATTCTCGTAATCGCTGCACTCGTACAGTTCGTAGAGATGTTCATGAAGAAGTACCTGCCTGCTCTTCAGAAGGCGCTTGGTATCTTCCTCCCTCTGATCACTACAAACTGCGCTATTCTCGGTGCAACGATCAACGCAATCAGTTTTGGCTATACATACGTGCAGTCCGTGGTTTATGCCTTCGGCGCAGGTGTCGGCTACATGGTAGCTATGATCCTGTTTGCAGGCATCCGTGAAGAGAAGCTGTACAACACAGAAGGCGTTCCTACTCCTTTCAAGGGCGTAGGCATCATCCTCGTTGCTGCTTCCATCATGGCTCTTTCCTTCATGGGCTTCACCGGTATGTTCCAGTAAGGAGGTGTACTAATGGCTAATGTTATGACACCTGTACTGTTAGTAGCAGTTATCGGACTTATCTGCGCAGGACTCCTGGTATTCGCTTCCAAGGTGTTCCATGTAGCAGTAGATGAAAGAGTTACTCAGGTCAGAGAGTGCCTTCCGGGCGCTAACTGCGGCGGATGCGGATTCGCCGGATGCGATGACTACGCTTCCAACCTGGTAGCTGACGAAGAGCTTCCTTGCACAAAGTGCTCACCTGGCGGAGCAGCTGTAGCAGCTCAGATCGCTGAGATCCTCGGCAGAGCTGCAGGCGCAACCGAGCCTCAGGTAGCACAGGTTATGTGCAACGGAACATGCGGAGCAAGACGTACTGTCCTCGAGTGGCAGGGAATGCAGTCCTGCAAGGGCGCTAAGGGTTGGTTCTCATCCCCTAATGCCTGCATGTACGGATGTATCGGTCTCGGAGACTGCGTGAACGCATGCCAGTTCGACGCTATCGGCATCGTAGACGGTATTGCAAGAGTCAACAGAGAAAACTGCGTGGCTTGCGGTGCCTGCGCAAGCACCTGCCCGCAGAAGATAATCAGCCTCGTACCACAGAAGAACATGGTACACGTTCTGTGCTCATCCACAGACAAGGGCGCTGTTGCACGCAAGAACTGCGACAATGCATGCATCGGCTGCATGAAGTGCACAACAGTCTGCAACTTCGATGCGATCCACGTTGAGGACAACCTCGCCAAGATCGACCCGGCAAAGTGCAAGTCCTGCGGACTCTGCGCTGCTGTATGCCCGACCGGAGCTATCAACAGCTTCAAGAAGCTGCCTAGCAAGGAGCAGGCAGAGAAGGTCGCTGCAGCTAAGAAGGCAAAGGCTGCCGCAGCAAAGCCTGCAGCACCAAAGCTGACACCGGAGCAGATCGAAGAGCTCAAGGCCAAGAAGGCAGCCGAAAAGGCAGCCGCAGCCAAGGCATAATGTGACAACGGGGACGGTTCTCATTGTCATGTTTTGTGACAGGGGGGACGGTTCTCACTGTCAGCTTTTGCCACATCGCACATAATGCAATAGGGGAGCCGCGAAATATCGCGGCTCTCTTTTATTTTGCGCGGAAGATGTTGCGGAACTGGTCCTGCGCTTGGCCCTGAGCAGCCGTTTTGCACGAAATTTGCTGCAGAATTGGTCCTGCGTGTGGTCCTGAAGTGCGGCAGAAATACGAGCTTGCAAACAGATTGGTCCTATATGTGGTCCTGAGGTGAGGAATTATGGCAGAGTTGCAGTCGCGGCAAAGTGATCGGGCGTTGAGAAGAGAAAGGAAAAAGCGAATATAAATATCCATATTTGGTCATATAACAAACAAATACATTGAACAATGACCGAATATGGTGTACGATATAACCATAGCATAATGAATAAGCTGGTGAGACAAGGATGAGGACTCCGGATAACAGAAACGGGTGATATAGATGAGGACGTTGGATGAACTGAAAGGAAGAAAGAAGCAGCTGGGATATACGAATGCTGTGATCGCAGAGAAGTCGAAGGTGCCTCTTGCTACGGTACAGAAGGTCTTCAGCGGCGCGACTAAGAATCCGAGGTGGGAGACGCTGGCTGCCATCGAGAAGGTTTTGTATGAGTATACGCTGTCACCGCAGACGGAGGTCGTCAGGGAAGTGCTTGCGGAATATGACCCATCCTATGAAAAGAAGCTGAAGGATAATCGTAATGAGCGGTGGCCGAGACAGGGTGAATATACTCTGGAGGACTACTATGCGTTACCGGATGATGTCCGGGCGGAGCTGATCGACGGCGTCATCTATGATATGACGGCGCCGCGGCGTATCCATCAGGAAATTCTGGGGCAGCTGTATCTGGAGTTTTCCGGCTGTATTGAGAAGTATAACAAGCGGCACGGGAGCAAGTGCAAAGTGTATTTTGCACCGGTGGATGTCAGGCTATTCAGAGACGACAGGAATATGTTCGAGCCGGATCTTATTGTGCTGTGCCATGAAGATAATAATGAGATGAGGATCGAGGGCGCGCCGGAATTCGTGCTGGAGGTGCTGTCTGATTCGACCCGCAGCAAGGACTGTCTGCTCAAGCTGAACAAGTATCTGCAGGCGGGGGTGCACGAATACTGGATCGTGGATCCGCGTACAAGGAAGATATTCGTATATGACTTTAAGGAAGATGTATTGCCGGAGGTGTTCACTTTCTCTGATAAGGTTCCGGTGAGCATTTCCGGAGGTGAATGCAAAATCGACTTCAGGAAGATATGCGCAGCGGTCGGGTGGTAAGATGACAGTCGCATGAGACTGCAGGAGACCGGGTGGCAGACTTCATGGAAATGAAAAGAATTTGTGAAGCCTGACTGAAAGTACTTGACATGCAGGGACGTGGTAAATAGTATACTGCGAGAGATAATAAGAGATATATGAACGAAAGAGGGGCAGGAGCAAATCTTGATTGACGAATATCTGAAGGCCCGCAAGATGGGTGAAAAAGCATATAAGGCGAAGACGGCGGACGGTGAGTATCCGTTCCTGCCGGCACTTGACGACATCGTGCCTGACAACGGGACGCTGTCGCAGGTTCAGGTAGGCCTGATGGAGATCCCGGTGGATCTGATCGTCGGGACGAAGACGAGGGCGAGGCAGAATTCCTTCGCGCCCGATTTCATGCCGCTGCTGGCGCCGGAAACTGAGTTTGCCGCGAAGTGGAGCAATCTGTACCAGGCTCAGATGGCTGAGGGGTTCAACAGCCCTATCAGGGTGTATGAGTATCTGCACAGGTTCTACGTGCTGGAGGGCAACAAGCGTGTCTCGGTCAGCAAGTTCCTTGAGATGCCTGTGATCGCTGCGGATGTCACCAGGCTGGTGCCGAGGGCTGAAGTGCTCGAGGCTGAGCCTGCGTATGCAGAGTTCATGCAGTTTTTCAAAGCGGCGCCTGTATACGGGATCGAGTGCACCCAGAAGGGCGCGTATCATGAGATATGCGAGATCGCGGGCGTCCCGTGGGGCGAGACGTGGAATGACGACCTCGTGAAAGCTCTCAAGCTGGGATTCTGGCGTTTTGCCCGCGCGACTTCGGAGATATCCGGCAAGCTGACCGGCATGACGATGGGCGATGCTTTCCTTATTTACCTCAGGATCTTCAGGGGCGATGCGCTCGGCGCGCGAGAGAGCGAGCACGAGACTGGCAAAAAGATAAAGCGTATCCGCAAGGAGCTGTACACGGCGCAGAATGCGGACAAGGTGTCGCTGGTCGAGTCGTCGGAGGATGCTCTGCACGCCGGCAACCTGATCGAGAAGGCGGAGAAAGCTGTCGCCGGCCCGGGTTCCCTTGCGAGCATGGTAATCCCGAATCTGTCGTACTCGAAGAAGCACCCTCTGAAGGCGGCGTTCATCTACGACAGGCTGCCTGAGGATTCCAACTGGATATACAATCACGAGGCGGGCAGGATCCGCCTGGAGAAGACATACAACGGGCTGGTGAAGACGAAGAGGTTCATTGCTCTGGCAGCCGGCGAGGAGGAGCGCCTTGCGCAGGACGCTGCTGCTGAGGCTGAGGGCCGCAGCACGGGCGGCTCGGGTACGGGCAGGAAGACTGCGGCATCCAGGGAACGCTATGCTACTTTCGATGATGCGGCAGCAGCTGCGGTCAAGTGGGGCGCCGATGTCGTGTT
>CAMIWY010000160.1 GCA_946402595.1 uncultured Clostridia bacterium | reverse complement strand
TGGCGCAGAAGTTCCTGGATCAGATACAGTCATCTTTTACCACGCTTCATCGCCCGCTACATCATAAATGATTTCTTCTGACAGATTGAGTTCTTTCTTTTCATCAAATATTAGGCAAGGATACCCCTACCTTCTACAAGTAGGGGAGGAATTGCCTCTGCCTCCTCTCTCGCATAATAGTTAATTATGGATTTAGTAATAAACTTTGATAATAGAAGGTCAACAGCCTGATTCGGAAGGTCCGTAAATCAGCGATCGGCGATCCAAAGCGGTTTTCAGCGGAATATTGTACGGCGCAAAGCATTGAAAAAACTAGCGTTTCGTGATATAATCCGAACATAAGTTCTTATTTTGTTGCGTGTATATATACCACCGGATCTGCCATCGTTGAATCCGTTGAATCTGCCATGAAGGTCACCCTCACATCCAAAGTACGAATACTTCCCGATGAAGAGACTACGGATCTCCTGATCAGTACAATGCATGCATATACTGCAGCATGCAACTATGTTTCTGTGCATGTGTTTTCTACCGGTGTGACAAGTAAACAGCGCATTCACGATGAACTCTATCGGGACATCCGCTCCCGTTTTGCCCTGAGATCCCAGATGGCGGAGTCTGTTATCCGTACGGTTGTCGCTAAATACAAGGCCCTGTCCTCTTCCCGTGGGTCATGGAAAATCATACGATTCTCCAAACCCCAGTATGACCTTGTGTGGAACAGAGACTATTCTCTCAAGGGAGATGTGTTCTCAGTCAACACTCTTTCCGGAAGACGCAGGATGCATTTCGCAAAGCCTGCATCATCTCTTGACGGCAAGTTCGGTACAGCGAAGCTGGTCCACAAACACGGGAAGTTCTATCTGCATATCCCGGTGACACATGAAGTCCCTGAAGTGAGCGATGACAGACTTACAGATGTGGTCGGCATCGACAGAGGGATACGCTTCCTTGCTGCTGCCTACGACTCATCCGGAAAGACTACATTCTTTTCGGGTGCGCAGGTCAAGGCAAAGCGAGCTCACTATAAGGCACTCAGAAAAGAACTCCAGCGTGTCGGGACACCATCCTCAAGAAGAAGACTGAAAGCCATCGGCCAGCGAGAAAACCGTTGGATGAATGATGTGGATCACTGCATCAGCAAGGCACTCGCTGAAAGTTACCCAAAAGGCACTCTCTTCGTACTTGAGGACCTTACAGGCATCCGCAAAGCGACTGAACGCGTAAAGGCCTCGGATCGTTATGTATCCGTATCGTGGCCATACTACGATTTTGAGCAAAAGCTTATCTACAAAGCAGCTATGCGAGGTCAGAAGGTGATCAATGTCGATCCTGCATACACCTCGCAGACCTGTCCGAAATGCGGGCGAAGAGACAATGTCAGCCGCGATAAGAGGCTGCATCTCTTCAGATGCACAGGATGTGGATACACATCCAATGATGACAGGATAGCTGCTATGAATCTGTACAGCATGGGAAACGAGTACCTGGTACAGTCCGGGAAGAGCATGTCTCTTGCCGGTGGGGTCCGGTCAATGACCCCTGATGTGACGCCAGCCGATCCGAAGTTGTCCGGACCGGTAACAAATGCAGGAGGCATCAGCCGACCACTGCAGGGCAGTCACAAGCCCCTTCTTCAAGGCGTCAGCCTAAGTAGGGGTATTTGACTTTAGTACCTCAATTTCCCGCAAATCTCCTCTAGCAGTTCTGCGTACTTATGGTGCTTCATCTGCGGGAAAGCACGCAGCAGTCTGCCCGCTCCGAAATGCCTGCTACTGAGTATGCGCTCTTCGAGTGCTTTACGCTTAGCCGTAAGTTCGGCACGTGATGCCGCCATCTGAGCGATAGTCTCAGCCTTGCTTGTCTCGATCGCCTCTCTGGCTTCAGTTCTGGCAGCTGAAATATGCTCTATTGCCTCAGCTTCCGCAAGCGAAGCCTGAACTTTGGCTTCATCAACGCGCTGCTTGGTCTCAAGGGTTCTGGTACCGATCTGCGTGCTCAGCTCATTACTGACAACACGCATGCGTCTCTGCATCTCATCGATTTCAGCCATGCGCTTGTTGAGGCCTATCATTACACTGACTGAAACAGCAAAGTCTGCGATGTATGTTACTGAAAATATTCCTATCAGCGCCCACCCTATATTCTGCGGAATACGTTCAAGGATGCTGCTCAGCATCGGATATACTGCGCGTACAACAAGCAGTATGGACATGCCCCAGATGATGCTGAACTGGAGACAGATATATCCGTTCAGATTGAAAGGCCTGTCCGAATAGTCCCACCATCTCGCGTGAAATGCCTTATCCAGGATCCACCCGCCGAACAGTTCAACTGCCGTCGCGAGGACGACTCCGAAGATGAAAACCTTGAGAGCGTTTTGCTCATAGAATTCTCCGTCACCTGTTATCTGAAGCAGGAAAAACACCGCCAGCACTCCAAATCCGTATATCGGGCAGACCGGGCCGTTCAGGAACCCTCTGTTGACAACCAGTCCCTTGCTCACCGCCTGATATGCCACCTCGGCGCACCAGCCGAGGAATGAGAATACGAGAAAATATTCAAGAATCGTATAAATAATCTGTAGCGTCATCTTTCAAATGAAAAGATGCCGGACGCCTTTCAGGAGTGCCGGCATCATGTGTTTAATTTCTATCTCTGATCAGCTGTTGAGAATGTTCATGAACTCCTCGCCTGTGATCGTTTCCTTCTCATACAGGTGGGCTGCGAGTTCGTCGAGCTTCTCTCTGTTCTCGGTCAGGATCTGTACAGCCTTCTCATGCTGCTGCTTGACAAGTTCAACGACCTTCTCATCGATCTTAGCCTGTGTCTCTGCCGAGCATGCGAGCGAAGTGTCTCCGCCGAGATACTGGTTCTGAACTGTCTCCATAGCGACCATGTCGAAGTCATCACTCATGCCGTAGCGGGTGATCATCGCTCTCGCCAGCTTGGTAGCCTGCTCGATATCGTTCGAAGCACCCGTTGTCACTGATCCGAAAGCAACTTCCTCAGCAGCACGGCCGCCGGTAAGAGTTGCTATTTTGTTCTCGAGCTCCTCCTTGTTCATGAGGTAGTGGTTGCCCTCATCGACCTGGAGAGTATAGCCGAGTGCTCCCGAAGTACGAGGGATGATCGTGATCTTCTGGACCGGCGCTGAATTGGTCTGCTTTGCAGCGACCAGCGCGTGACCGATCTCGTGATAAGCAACTATTTTCTTCTCCTTATCTGTGAGGATCGCATTCTTCTTCTGGTATCCCGCAATGACTACCTCGATACTTTCCTCAAAGTCTGTCTGGCTTGCAGCCTTGCGCCCGTCGCGGACAGCTCTGAGAGCTGCCTCATTTACTATATTGGCAAGCTCAGCACCGGATGCGCCGGATGCCATTCTTGCGATAGCGCTGTAGTCGATGTTGTCCTCGACCTTGACCTTCTTGGCATGTACTTTGAGGATGGCTTCTCTTCCCTGCAGGTCAGGCAGCTCGACAGGTACTCTTCTGTCAAAACGTCCCGGTCTTGTGAGCGCAGGGTCGAGTGATTCCGGACGGTTGGTCGCAGCGAGGATGATTACGCCGCTGTTGCCCTCGAATCCGTCCATCTCAGTCAGAAGCTGATTGAGAGTCTGCTCTCTTTCATCATTGCCTCCGAGGTTGCCGCTGTTTCTCTTCTGACCGATAGCATCGATCTCATCAATAAACACTATGCAAGGAGCCTTCTCCTTGGCCTGCCTGAACAGGTCACGCACTTTGGATGCGCCCATTCCGACGAACATCTCAACGAATTCTGATCCTGACATCGAGAAGAACGGAACGTCAGCTTCGCCGGCTACAGCCTTGGCGAGCATGGTCTTACCTGTTCCCGGAGGGCCCACGAGCAGTACTCCCTTAGGCATCGAAGCTCCGATCTCGCGGTACTTCTCAGGATTGTGCAGATAATCGACGATCTCCTGCAGGTTTTCCTCTGCCTCATCGACACCCTCGACATCGCTGAATTTGATTCCGTCAGATGATTTTACATACACCTTGGCATTGCTCTTGCCCAGGTTGAACATCATCGATCCAGGGCCGCCGCCCGCCTTATCCATCATCCTTCTGCTCAGATACTGACCGAGCACAACGAAAATGATGATCGGCAGTATCCAGTTCAGGAAGAAGCTTGCCGCCGGCGACATCTCCTCAACGATCTCGCTGGTGAACTCAGCTCCGGATGCGTGGAGTCTGTTGACGAGATCCGGGTCATTCATGATGCCTGTCTTGTATGTCTTCGATCCGTCCTTATTTGTGAAGAGGATCTTATTGCTCCCTATCTGCACCTTACCTATCTGATTCTTCTCGGTCATTGTCATGAAGGTGCCGTAGTCAACTTCCTTGATTTCCTGTTCGGCCACCATTGGGGCGATCATGGAGTTCCACAGGAACAGGATCAGGAGGACTGCTATATAGAAGATAAGCAGCGGTTTCCGCGGTCTGTTAACCTCGTTCATAAAGTATTTCCTCTCTTATACATTTATTATTTAGTTGTCCTATTACTGAAAAAAGCAGGGCTGAATTGTGCCCCGGCTCATAGTCAGCTGTCTGATACAGATGAATGATAGCAC
>CAMIWY010000159.1 GCA_946402595.1 uncultured Clostridia bacterium | reverse complement strand
CAAAAACCATGAATCAACCATCACCTGCGTCAGAAATAACATGGGAGTAGCTATCCTTGATGAGTGGGTATGGGCCAAGAATGCCGACGACCTCATGTGGATCCCGTTCAAGGCAAAAGACTCAGTTTCCATCGCCAGAATGAGCGCAAGGGAGAGCGCTCCCGTTCTCGCAATGGAGACAATCCTGAGAGATGTCATCGAGGAACAGGAAAAACATAGGAATACAAAGCTGTAACGCAGTAATTGCAATGTTTATAACTATATGGTTATGAACGTATATATATAATAACAATTATACATAACAGATATCATAGGATAGAATTCTACCCAGGATATCTGTTCTTTTTTTAACAGAATTATTTCACAGCACAATTAATTCAAAAGTTTTTTGAAGGGAGAAACGTATTATGAAGAGCAAGAAGCTTACTGCTGTATACGCACTTATCATGGACCTGCCACTCAGTATCATCGTAACAGTCGTTGCGCTTGCACTCGGTGGCAATCTTAATATGCAGTCATTTGTTCCAAGCTGCATCCTGGCTTACGTAGTTACATTCATCCTCAACTTCCTGCCTGTAGGAAAGTGGGGCGTTGACTTTGCCATGAAGCATGCACAGCCTGGAACTCTTAAGTTCGGACTTCTCGTTAATGCTGTAATCGCACTCGTATTCACAGTAGTGCTCGACCTCATCATGACATTCTTCGGAGTAGTACTTACTGCACACGCACCGATGAGCGAATACTTCAAGGCTGTACTCGGCGGATTCATCCCATGCTACATTGCATCTTTCATCGTAGCATTCATCTGGAATCCGGTTGCAGACAAGCTGTCCAGAAACATCTGCAACGAGCCTGATCCAATGGCTCAGAAGCACGAGTAATCTGACAGTGACCACTTGTTAATGAGGTTAACTTAATAATTCACAGAACCGACTCAAAAACAGGTTTTTCCGATGTTATCATCGAAACAATAGTAGATATTTCATATTTATATTTTCAGGAGGGATAATATGAAAATTCTGGGAATTTCTTACGGAACCAAGAACGGTAACAATGACACCATGTGCAGAATAGCACTTGAAGAGTGCCAGAAGCTCGGAGCAGAAATCGAATTCATCCATGCTTTTGACTGGGATCTTCAGACATGCACAGGCTGCGTAGCATGCTCAAGAGGACTCGTAATGGGCAAGGGCATGATCTGCACAAGAAAAGACGATTTCAAGGCTCTTTATGAGAAGATGGTAGAAGCTGACGGTGTTCTTATAGTAGACCCTATTTATGAATCCGGCGGATCCGGCCTCTTCCATATCTGCTGCGACCGTATGGGTCCTGGACACGATACAGGTATGCTCATGATGCTCGACGGAAAACTCAAAGAGCAGGGCAAGGAAGGCCTGAATCCTCGTTACTTCATGCAGAAGGCCATTTCATTTGTTGGTATCGGCGGTTCTGACTGGGCTTGCCGCGTAGAGACTGACCATGCAATGCTTGCTATGTCCCCGGGCTGGAAGGTTGTCAACAATGATTGCTTCTCCTGGTGCAAGGACGTTCTCATGCAGGACGATAAGGTAGAGCGCATGAAGGAAATCGGCAGAAACCTTGTTGAGGCTGCTCAGTACATCATCGACAACCATGTTATGATTCCTGGTTCAGAGAATCTTGATCTCTGGAAGGGCGAAGCAGGCGGATGCCCACATTGCCACGGCAACAACTTCTACATTTTCCCTGGCACTAATCATGCTGTATGTGAGCTCTGCGGTCTTGAGGGTCACCTTGAAATGACAGACAACGGCGTTAAGCTGGTAAATGATCCTGAACTTGGCGAAAACGGAACTATCGAGCATTGCCACGATCTGCTTTCCGGCAAGGCTGCACACGGTAAGGACATCTTTGAAAATGAGGGCAGACTCATGAACCTCTTCAAGGATCCTGAGTTCAAGGCAAGGAAAGAGCACTACACTAACGTGATCGCTCCTACACCATCCCCATCAAAGGCACAGTAGTTTATACAAGATAAGATCAGGCAGGGGGATAAATTGCCCCTGCCTGCTTTTATACCATCATTTTCAGAGTGCCGTGACTGGGATTTCACAGCGCTCAGATCGAAAGGAGAATCATCTAATGAACAGACCTGAGTTCTATCCGGTAAGAAGCCTTATCTATGTTGACCTCGCTCATGAGGACTACAGAATCAAGCTTGAGAACTGGCTGTACAGATATCATGTGCCAGACAGCATCTCACAGTTCGGACCTTATGTAAGCAAGTACGCTTTCTATCCTGCACTCCCGACACCTCCGGGCGGAGAGAGATTCGGAACAGTAAGAATGCAGATGACAGAGCACTATTGGCTTGCTAACCCTAACGATGTAGGTTTCGCCAAGGATCACCACAAGATCCTGACTGAGTATTTTCCGACAGACGTACTCGTATGGCAGAACAACATTCCTGACATGGGACATTCCCACGGCATCGACAAGGCCGAGGAAGTAAACATCGAGGGAGATGATGCAAGATCGACAAAGGGCGATGAGTCAATGGGAACAGTTCCTTTCATCTTTGCATTCGTACCTGTATGGTGGGAAGACGACTTCAAGGGCGAAGGCCGCACAGTAGAGGACGGACCTAACTACAGATGGCAGTTCATGGTCAGGTATCCTGAAGGCGTCAGCAAGGAAGAGGGCGACAAATGGCTCAAGGAAGAGTTCCTGCCTTCTATCTATGAGCACGAAGGATGCACACGCTGCGTATCCAGCCTTATCAAGAAGGAAGTCAACGGCTGTGACTTTGACCGTGTCGTAGAGATGTGGTTCGAGTGCCAGACTGCATGGTGTGAAGCTGTTGCTGCAGCTGCTGAGAAGTGCTCTAAGCCTGCATGGGCTGAGACAGAGGACTTCCCGTACTTCAAGAAGTCCTACGGCATCAGCGGCATCTTCCTGTCAGACTATGCAAGATCAGACAATCTCAACCAGTATCACGGATACATCACAATGAGATAAAGTATTTCCGGAGGTTTTGCCTCCGAACACAAAGGAGACTTAAATGGGCAAAGGAAAATATTTCTATTCGAAGGGTGAGGGAAACGACGGTTACATCAAGAACCTTGAGGTGCTCTCATACTGCGATATGGACGGCACATGCGGAATGTTCCAGATGGGGCTTTACCGTACAGAAGCCGGGAGATATCTGCTCTACGGAGCCTGCTTTGCAGCAGGTCCTGATGGAGTAGGCATCATGATCAGTGATGTCACTGATCCGAGAAATCCTGTCTTCATCAAGAAGTGGCGTCCGTTCGATATCGAGGAGTATCCTACAACATCTATCCCTAAGCTCCAGATAGCAGATGACAAGCTCATCTTCGCTCTTACATCCGGATCCGGCCCTGCCGTTCTGGTTGGCGACAGAGATAAGATGAAGAGCCTTCAGGGCATCATGATCTATGACCTCAAGAATGATCCTGAGAACCCTGAATACCTCGGATACTGGGACTGCGGAGTTCCTTATTCGATGGGCGTTCACAGATTCATGTACAACGGAGGGGACTACGTACATCTGTCATCAGAAGCTGACGAGTTCGAAGGACTCATCTACAGGATCGTGAGCATCAAGGACCCGGCCAATCCGGTCGAGGTAGGCCGCTGGTGGGCGCCTCATCAGTACATCTACGGTGTACCTGGAAGAGAGGTAGACCACTCAGCACCTCACAATCCTGACTTCATGGACAAAGGCTGGCTGCACGGACCTCCGTTCGTAGTAGGCGACAAGGTATACTGCGGATACTGCGGAGACGGACTGTATGTTCTGGATATTTCAGATATCCATCATCCTAAGGCACTTGGCAACCTGAAGTTCATGCCTGCTTTCTCCAGCAGACTCGCAGGAGCAAGGACCCATACTGCACTTCCTCTTGTCGGAAGAGACCTCGTAGTAGTCACCAATGAAGGAGAGAGATTCGGCTTCATAAAGGACGGCGTTGTAACACAGGCGCAGGCAATGAACAACCTGCACATGGTAGATGTAAGTGATCCGACCAACCCTGTGCTGATCGCAGAGTTCCCGTATCCTGAAGTTCCTGAGGATTTCCCTGCACCGAACTTCAACACATACATGCTTGCTGAAGGATCAAAGGGCGGACCTTTCGGACCTCACAACGTTCACGAGCCTATGAGCAACAAGCCTTGGCTCGAGCAGAGGACAGACGTAGTCTATGACTGCTACTTTGCAGCCGGACTCAGAGTATATGACGTATCCGATCCTTTCTATATCAAGGAGAAGGCATACTTCATCCCACCGAATCCGACCAAGAAGTGCTTCCCGTTCCCTGGCCCTATGATGGCAATGACAGAGGACGTTGTCGTAGACGACAGAGGCAACATCATCATCGATGCGAACAGTGACGGATTCTACATCCTCAGAAAGACATATGAGGACTAGTCCTGGCGATTGACAAGCACGAAGTGCGCAGGCAGAGCCATGGATAGTCCTATACGCAGTGAGCCTGCGACTGGCAAGCACAAAGTGCGCAGGCAGAGCAGCTGCTCACGAGCCGTTTGAGGACTAGTCCCGGCGGCTGGCAGACACATAGTGCGAATACAGCGCCGATTATCGCAAAATAACAGACGGCAGCCTTCGGGCTGCCGCTTGTTTTGCCGGTATCGATATT
>CAMIWY010000158.1 GCA_946402595.1 uncultured Clostridia bacterium | reverse complement strand
AGAATATGTGCGCTGAGTTCGAGGAGAAGGAAGGCTCGATCATATGCAGAGAGCTGCTGGGCCTCGAAAAGGGCGAGGCCCTCGGCGAGCCTGCTGTGCGTACAGAGGAATATTACAAAAGCCGGCCATGCGTGGGAGCATGCAGGACGGCTGCTGAAATAGCAGAGAAGTATCTGTTGTGATGTCACATAAGGAGGAAGAGATGGCTATAATTGCCGGATTCATGGTACCGCATCCGCCTATGATCGTTCCGGACATCGGCAGGGGCAGTGAAGAGCAGATCAGAGAAACAACTGAGGCCTATGAGAGGGTCGCGGATGAGATCGCGGCGCTCAGGCCGGAGACTATAATAATCACAAGTCCGCATTCCGTAATGTATGCGGACTATTTTCACATATCACCGGGAGAAGGTGCGACCGGGAATTTTGCAGGATTCAGAGCGCCGCAGGTCAGATTCAATGAGACCTATGACACAGAGCTCGTTGATGAGATATGCAGGCTCTGCGATGCAGAGGACTTCCCGGCGGGAACGCTCGGCGAAAGGGAAAGGACACTGGACCACGGGACCATGGTGCCGCTGTACTTCATAAGAAAGAAATACGACAGCGGCAGGATTATCCGTATCGGGCTTTCCGGTCAGCCGCTGATCGACCACTACAGGCTGGGCATGATCATCCGCGACGCAGTGAACAACACCGGCAGACGGACCGTCTTCGTTGCGAGCGGAGACCTCTCGCACAAGCTTCAGGACTACGGGCCATACGGCTTTGCACCTGAGGGGCCTGAATACGACGACCGCATCATGGATGTCATGGGAAGAGCGGCGTTCGGCGAGACGCTCGAATTCGATACCACCTTCTGTGACAAAGCAGCGGAATGCGGCCACCGCTCCTTCGTCATCATGGCAGGGGCTTTCGACGGAATGGCTGTCAGAGCGGAGAAGCTGTCCCATCAGGACGTGACAGGCGTCGGCTACGGCATATGCACGTTCTACCCGGAGGGCGAGGACGACAGCAGGCACTTCCTTGAGAGACACATGGACAGGCTCGGCGAAGAGCTGCAGGCAAAACGCGAGCAGTCGGATGCTTACGTCAGGCTCGCGCGCAGGTCGGTCGAGAGTTATGTGCTGAGGCGTGAGAAAATCAGTGTTCCGGATGACCTTCCTGATGAGATGCTGAGCAAAACGGCCGGCGCTTTCGTTTCGATTCATGAGCATGGAGAGCTGAGGGGCTGCATAGGGACGATCGCTCCGACAAGAAGCTCGGTCGCTGAGGAGATAATCGCCAATGCTATAAGCGCGTCGACCAGGGATCCGAGATTTCCGGCTATCACAGCGGATGAACTTCCGTGGCTCGAGATAAGCGTGGATGTTCTCGGCGAGCCAGAGGACATAGACTCGATCGATCAGCTGGATGTGAAGCGGTACGGGGTAATAGTATCTGCGGGATATAAAAGAGGATTGCTTCTGCCTGACCTCGATGGTGTGGACACGCCGGAGCAGCAGGTGGATATCGCCATGAGAAAGGGCGGGATCCGCAGAGGTGAGAATTATAAGCTGCAGAGATTCGAAGTGATCCGGCATCATTAAGATATAAAGGAAGACTGTGTGATGGCGATTTGTAATGTGTGCTTCAGACATTGTAATATTCCCGAGGGCGGACTCGGGTTCTGCGGAGCCAGGACCTGCAGGGACGGCAAAGTGACTGCCGCGAATTACGGCAGGGTCACTTCTCTTGCGCTCGATCCGATCGAGAAGAAGCCGCTCGCGCAGTTCCACCCGGGCAGCATGATAGTCTCGGCCGGGAGTTACGGATGCAACCTGAGATGCCCGTTTTGCCAGAACTATCAGATATCCTGGTCGGATGAGGCTTTCAGTTACGCTGAAGAAGAGTATAATGGGCCTGAAGATGGCCTGCCCGCTGCAGGAAGACGCAGCGGCGGACACCGTCCGGCTGAATATATATCGCCTGAAGAGATGGTTTCGATCGCGGCTTCATGCCGTGACCGTGGTAATATAGGGGTGGCTTTCACCTATAACGAGCCGCTTATCGGATACGAATACATAAGGGACACCGCCCGGCTGGTGCATGAGGCGGGGATGATGAATGTGATCGTGACGAACGGTACGGCGAGTACGGAGGTCCTGCACGAGCTCGCACCATATATCGATGCGATGAATGTTGACCTCAAGGGATTCACCGACCGCTACTACAACAAGGTGCTCGGCGGAAGCAGGCAGATGGTCACGGATTTCATTACAGAGGCCGTGAAGTACTGCCACGTTGAGCTGACGACGCTGATCGTTCCGGGAGAAAATGACACGGAAGAAGAGATGCGGGAGATGACAGAGTGGATCGCAGGTCTTACCGATGCAGAGGGCCGGGTCATTGGACGCAAAATCCCGCTGCATATCTCGAGGTTTTTCCCGCGGTTTTATATGACAGACCGCAAAGCGACGGATGTGCGGCAGGTGTACCGGCTCGCGGAGGTCGCAAGGGAGCGGCTGGACAGCGTTTACACCGGAAACTGTTAGAGATACAATTCAGAAAAGAATCAAGGGGGGACAGACAATGGGAGTCAGTCTTAAAGGAAGGAACTTCCTCACATTAATGGATTTCACGCCGGAAGAGATAAGGTATCTTCTGGATCTTGCTAAGGAGCTCAAGGCTAAGAAGAAGGCGGGCATCAGGGGGACTTCACTTGCAGGCAAAAACATCGTGCTGCTGTTCGAGAAGACCTCGACGCGCACAAGGTGTTCTTTTGAGGTCGCGGCTGCTGACGAGGGCGGCTATGCCACATTCCTCGATCCGAAGAGCTCGCAGATGGGCAAGAAGGAGAGCATCGCAGACACGGCTAAGGTGCTCGGGAAGTTTTACGACGGCATCGAATACAGAGGCTTCAGCCAGGCGACAGTTGAGGAGCTTGCCGCCAACGCCGGCGTGCCGGTGTGGAACGGACTTACGGATGAGGACCACCCGACCCAGATACTCGCAGACATCATGACGATCGAAGAACATATAGACAAGCCTCTTTCAGAGGTCAAGGTCGTGTTCGTGGGTGACATACGCAACAACATGGCCTATGCCTGGATGTACGGATGTGCCAAAATGGGCATGAAGTTCGCAGCATACGGTCCGGCAGAGCTGGCTCAGCAGGTGGATGCGTCAGTGCTGGACCATGCAAACGCTGTTGCCGCAGAGACCGGAGCAGAGATCGTCGTAAGCAGTGACCCTGAGTGCCTTAAGGGTGCCGATGTCATATACACAGACATCTGGGCCTCGATGGGGGAAGAGGATCAGATCCCGGAGAGAGTAAAGCTCCTCACCCCATACAAGGTAACTGAAGAACTCATGGCGTCTACCGGAAATCCGGACTGCATCTTCATGCACTGTCTGCCGTCCTTCCACAATTTTGAAACGAAGATGGCAGCTGAGCAGATGGAGCTCGGATACGATATCCGCGAGGTAACAGAAGAAGTGTTCTCAGGGCCGAACTCGGTAGTCTTCGATGAGGCGGAGAACAGGCTGCATTCCATAAAGGCAGTCATCGTCGCTACAATAGGAGAGCAATAAGTGTGTCAGCGGGGACGGTCCTTTTTGACACAAAAAATATGGAGAGGAAATGACTGAACGCAATATTCTTATAACTTCACTGGATTCGATGGAGAACAGGACTGAGCACCGGTTCTTCTATATTAAGGAGGGCAGAAAGACTTTATACTGCGATGCTATTGGTGTTGCTGAAGCGGGCACCAAGTATATCCTTTCGAGGGAGAGCATCGATGAGATCATTGTGCTCGGTACCGGTGCGACGTATAAGGAAGGCGATGAGCTCAGGCACATGCAGCTCCGCGACTTTGACGGATACGGCGGAGAGGATACTGAAACACTGTCTGAGTACAGTTTCTACAGGTACAGGATCGCGCAGTTTCTGGACGACCTTGACTTCGAGGGCGGAGATGTTTTCGGGGATATAGACCCGCAGCACAGGGATGAGCTTATAGACATCTACAACAGGTTCGCATCCGCAGCTATGAATTCAGGGACTACACGAAGGCAAACAGGCCGGAGCGCAGAAAATAATTAATAAGCGAGGGACTATCGCAGAAGGGAGAAAACAATGCTTGTTATCAACGTATTCTACACATGTAAAGAGGGAAAGAGAGAAGACTTTCTGAAGAAGATCGAGGAGGAAGGCGTACGCACAGGTTCACTGGCTGAAGAGGGCAACCACGCATATGCATACTTCAAGCCTGTAGACAACGAGAACGGACTCTTCCTGTATGAGGAGTGGGAGGACACAGATGCACACAACATCCACCGCACAATGCCTCACTATCAGAGACTTCAGGAGTTCCAGGGCGAGTACCTCGAGAAACTGTCAGTGAACAAGTACTTTACAGACAAGAAGGAGATCTGCTTCTAAGGCAGCAGATCAGATATCAGGAACATCGTTATACGCGCAGTGCATATCCTGCATGTAAATGCATGCCGAAGACCATGGCAGGGAGTGAACCTCCCTGCTTTTTCATTTATTTGGTGGATCAGCGCTTGACGCGAAGCGCAGCAAGCCGGTCATGCATATCCTGATAGATTGGCCTCACATCCATTATGTCTTCGGAATAAATACCTCCGATGAATCCGTAGTGGTCCTCATCGAACTGCGGAAGGATGT